>DAOTZZ010000195.1:0-2917 GCA_034433965.1 Anaerolineae bacterium | reverse complement strand
GGGAGAAGGGGAGCGCTTGTGCAAGAGCTAGCAAGTCCCCTCGCCCCGCGACGCAGTCGCGAGGGAGAGGGGATTGAGGGGTGAGGGGAAGATACTTCGCGAAAGTTCATAACAGCCTCTAGCCGCTCAGTTGCTGCAGCAGACGGCGGTAGTCGTCCACCCGTTCGGGATTCAGCGCAATGATCTGCCGGATGGTGACGATGGCGTCGTTGTGCAGACCGGCCTCAAGCTGCAATTCGGCCAGTTCGTCGAGCTGTTCCACCGCCTTGTTGACACTGCCCGTCTGCCGGTAGACGGCGGCCAGCCGCGAGCGCAGGGCCATATCCTTGGGATAGCGCGTGACGAGTTCTTCGAGCACGCGGATGATCTGTGCCGCTTTGCGCTGCTTGGCATACAGCCGCAACAGGCCGTCCAGTTCGCGCACAGCGGAGACCGCATCGTTCAGCCGGTAGTTCAGGTCAACCAGGGCGCGACGGGCACGCTCGTCTTCAGGATTCATGCGCCGGATTTGCTCGTAGGTGCGCATGGCCTGCCGCAGATCGAGCCGGTTCACATCAATTTCGGCCAGGCGGTGCATGATCTGAATGATCTGTTCGTCGGGCACGCCCACGCGCTGCCCCAACTGAATGGCCGCCTGATAGGTCGCCCGTGCCGCGTCGAGATCGGCAAGCTGATAATAGGCATCGGCCAGGTCAATGTACTCGCTGAGCAGGTCGTTCCAGCGCTCTTCTTCTTCCAGCAAGTCGATCAGGCTTTGGTGCAGCGAGGTGTCCATAGGAGCGATCTTGAGCGCTTCCTGCAGAATGGCCATGGCGCGCTCGTTGTCGCCGCGCAGGCGATAGGTCTCGGCCACCAGATTGTACTTGGTCATGGCTGCCGGGATATTGTTGCGCTCCAGCAGAATCTGCCCGATGCGCCAGTGAATAGGCAGGTAGTCGGGCGCGCTCTCCAGCATGAAGTGCGCCTGATCCATCGCCAGGGTATAGCGCCCTTCGCGCATATAGCGATCGATCAGGTTCAATCCCTCGGTGACGCGGTCGTCGAGGTACAGCGCAATGCTCACCAGCGAATCCGGCTCTTGCAGGGTGATCGCCTCTTCCAGTTGGCGACGAGTCTTGGCGATACGTTGCTTCCACGACGGGCCGGTCAGCATCTCCAGGAAGCGCACGTTGAGTTCGCGCAACTGATGATCGTCGGCCTCCTCGACGCTGGCCGTCAGCCGGTCATAAGTTTCGGCAAGCTGTACCGCCTCGTCATCATGCTGCGCCATCTCGATATCGGCCATGCGTATAGCCTGAACCAGGTAGCGAGCCGCGGCGCGCGGACGGTTGAGCGTGGCGTGGGCCAGGCTCAGCCCATGCAAGGCACCCGCCGCCAGCGATGGCTCGGACACCGCCCGGTCGAAATGGGCGATGGCTTCGTCCCAGCGCTCCAGCTCCAGCTTGAGCGCGCCCAACGCCAGATGTATGCCCGGATGATCCAGACCAGCGGCCTGCGCCCGCTCATAAGCCCCGACGGCTTCGGCGTGCAACCCCTGCTGCTGGTAGGTGATGGCCTGCGAGGCATACACGCCCGCCTCGTCGAGATCGCCGGTGGCGAAGATGTGCGTGGCGACGGCCTCCAGGGCGCGTTCGATCGCTTCGCCCAGCGGACCACGCGGGTCGGCCTCTTCTTCCACCCGACCGCCACTGAGCAGTTCGTCTACCTCTTCGTCGGAGAGTTTGAGCTGTCCGGTACGGGGGAGGTCCTCGAAACCCGTCTCGTCGAGGTCTATTTTGATGATGTCCGGCGAAATGAGCGAGCCGGTGCGGATCGCCTGCAGGGTGTTGAGCGCCTGCGGGTTGTTGGGATCGAGGCGCAAGGCTCGCTCCACCGCCTGCATGGCGATGTCTTCGCGGTTGGCGCGCTGGAAGTTGAAAGCCAGCGTCAGATACTCGCGAATGGCGTGCTGCTTGCGCCCGATCTTCTCATAGGCCAGGGCCAGCCGCTGATGAATGCTCACCAGGCCGGCGGTCAGGCGGGTGGCATGTTCCCAGTTGGCGATGGCTTTTTTCAGGTCGCGCTGCTTGAGATACAGATCGGCGACGTTGATGTACTGTTGAGCCGCTTCTTTCAGACGCCCCAGGCGCTCCAGGATGTCGGCGCTGCGCTCCAGCGGGACGGGGTCGTCGGGGGCCAGTTGGTGCGCGCGCATGTAGACCTTGAGCGCATCTTCCAGCCGACGTGCCTGCAGCAGGGCCAGGCCCAGGCTGTTGTGCGCTGCCGGATCATCCGGCATTTCCTTGACGGCGCGCCCATACGCCGCGATGGCCTTATCCCACTCGTGATCCCAGGCGGCAGCGTGACCCATGTTCATGGCTTGTTCGTAGATTTGACGGTTGCCTGGCATCTTCCCCGTTACCCCTTCGCTGAACCCGTCCCATAGCGCCCGATGGCCGCCTGAGGACCCTGCCTTCTGTCGCCTGGGGCGTCCTGTCAAGCCTTCAGCAGGGTGCCATAGGTGTTGGCGCTACGCCCCTACGCAAACCGCGATGCTGAGGCGCAGGTTTCCAGCCGTGCGGTGTCACTTCTTTTTATCCTTCTTGCCGCCCTTTTTCTCAGTGAGGTCTTCCAACACCTCCCGCCCGGCCAGCAGATAGACCAGGATGGCTTTCTGAGCGTGCAGGCGGTTTTCGGCCTGTGGGAACAGGCGCGACTGCGGCCCGTCGGCGACTTCGTCCGTGATTTCTTCGCCACGGTGCGCAGGCAGGCAGTGCAACACAATGGCGTGCGCTGCCGCGTGACTCAGCAACGCGCTGTTGACCTGGTAGGGCGGGAAGATGGCGCGGCGCTGCTCCGCTTCGGCTTCCTGGCCCATGCTTGTCCAGGTGTCGGTGTAGATCACATCCGCGCCTGTCACTGCGGCGACCGGATCGTC
>DAOTZZ010000194.1:0-6430 GCA_034433965.1 Anaerolineae bacterium | reverse complement strand
AGCCCGCCGTTACCCCTCCGCCTGCGCCTTGCGATAGCGTTCCAGCACGTCCTCGATCGGGCCGGCCATGTAAAACATCTGCTCTGGAATGTGATCCAGTTCGCCGTCCAGGATCATGCGGAAACCGCGCACCGTATCTTTCACCGGCACATAACGTCCCTCGCGCCCCGTGAATTGCTGCGCTACGAAGAACGGCTGGCTCAGGAAGTACTGAATGCGTCGCGCGCGGGCCACGATCAGCTTATCGTCCTCGGAGAGTTCGTCCACGCCCAGAATGGCAATGATGTCCTGCAGGTCTTTGTAACGCTGCAACACCTGTTGCACGTCGCGCGCTGTGCGGTAGTGTTCCTCGCCCACAATGTTTGGGTCGAGGATGCGGCTGGTGCTCGCCAGCGGGTCTACCGCCGGGTAGATACCCTGCTCGGCAATGGAGCGTTCCAGCGCCAGGGTCCCGTCCAGGTGTGCGAACACCGCCACTGGTGCGGGATCGGAGTAATCGTCGGCGGGCACGTATACGGCTTGCAGTGAGGTGATCGAGCCGCGCTTGGTAGACGTGATGCGCTCCTGCAGATCGCCCATCTCCTGCGCCAGCGTCGGCTGATAGCCTACCGCCGAGGGCATACGCCCCAGCAGCGCCGACACTTCCGACCCGCTCATCGAGAAGCGGAAGATGTTGTCAATGAAGAGCAGCACGTCGCGGCCCTGGTCGCGGAAATACTCGGCCAACGCCAGGCCCGTCAGTGCCACGCGCAAGCGCACGCCCGGCGGCTCGTTCATCTGGCCGAAGACCATCGCCGTCTGGTGAATCACGCCGCTCTCTTGCATTTCGCCGTAGAGTTGCGTGCCCTCGCGCGTGCGTTCGCCCACCCCCGCGAAGACGGAGAAACCGGCGTGCTCTTTGGCGATGGAGCGGATCAGTTCCATGATCACCACTGTCTTGCCCACGCCCGCCCCGCCGAAGATACCGGCTTTGCCGCCCTTGCGAAACGGCGCGATCAGGTCAATGACCTTGATGCCCGTCTCGAACATCTCCACTGAGGTCGCCTGCTCCTCGAAGGAAGGCGCTTTGCGGTGAATGGGGTAATAGGTCTTGGCCTGCACGGGGCCTTTGCCATCAATGGGGCGGCCCAGCACATTGAAGATGCGCCCCAGGACCACTTCGCCAACGGGCACCATGATCGGCGCGCCGGTGGCATAGGCCGGAACGCCGCGCTGCAGGCCATCGGTGGCGTCCATCGCCACACAGCGCACGCGATTGTTGCCCAGGTGCTGCTGCACTTCCAGGATTAGCGGTTCCTGGCCGTCGCGCGGTACGCGGATTGCGTCGTAAATCTCCGGCAGGTCTGCGCCCGGCGGAAAGGCCACATCCACCACTCCGCCCAGAATCTGCGCGACAGTCCCCTGCACTTCTTGTCTGACTCTCGCCACCATACGCTTCTCCTCTAAACATGAGCCGAGCTATTAGCCCGCCTCCGACTGCCGCAGCGCTTCCACGCCGCCCACGATGTCCAGAATCTCATTGGTGATTGAAAGCTGCCGCGCCTTGTTGTACTCGAGCTGCAGCACCCCGCCCAGCGATTCGGCGCTTTCCGAAGCATTGCGCATGGCGATCATGCGCGCGCTGTGCTCGCTGGAGAGGCTCTCGCGGATCGCCTGCAAAATCTGTAGCTCGGTGAAGCGCGGAATGATCTCGTTGAGGATAGCCGCGGCGCTCGGTTCATAGATGTAGTCGCGGTTGCGGTAGCGCACTTCTGGCTCCGGCTCCACCAGCTCCATAAGCTCGCGGCTGCGCGCCTCGAAGGGGCGCAACGGCAATAGCGGCAACACGCGCGGCTGTTGCGTCACCGTGTTGATGAAGTTGGTATAGGCGATGAACACTTCGTCCACCGGCTCGGTCAGAAATTCGTCGAAGACCACCCTGGCGATCTGCGCGATGTCGCCCAGGTCTGGGTCGGCGGGCAGGTGCGAGAATTCCGCCACGATCTGCTGATCGCGCAGATAGGCGGGGGCTGTCTCGTCGCGCTCCAACCGGGCGATGTAGCGCCGGATCAGGTCGCGCCCTTTGCGCCCCACGGTGATCCAGTGCACCGGCCGCTCGTACTGCTCGACGAAACGAGTGGCGCGGCGCACGATGTTGGCGTTGTACGCTCCCGCCAGGCCACGATCGCCGGTGATGAGCACCACCGCGATCCGCCGCACCTCTGGCCGCACCTCCAGCAACGGATGCAGGGGCACGCCAGTACTTTGCGCGGCCACATTGACCAGCACATCATAGGCGTGCTGCGCGTAGGGGCGACTGGCCAGCACCGCCGCCTGCGCCTTGCGCACCGACGACGCTGACACCGCTTCCAGCGCGCGCGTCACCTGGTTGATGTTCTTCACCGACCGGATGCGGCGTCTGATCTCACGTGTCGAGGGCATCTGCCTTCCCCCTTCTGGTCAGCGCCGCTAGTCGGCGGCGTGCAGTTCGGTCCAGGCCACGTTGAACCCATCAATGGCCTCGGTCAACAGTGCCTCGATCTCCGGCGTCATCTGGTAGTTGACCGCTTTCACCCGCGCTTCGAGGTCGGGGTAATTGCTGTGCAAGTAGGTCAGGAATTCGGCTTCCCATTGCTTGACCTGCGGCACCGGCACATGATCTAGCTTGCCGCGCGTGCCAGCGAAGATCAGCGCCACCTGATCCATCAGCGGCGTGGGCTGATACTGCGGCTGCTTTAGGATTTCCTGCAGGCGCATGCCACGGTCAAGCTGCTGTTGCGTGGCCTTGTCCAGATCGGAGCCGAATTGCGCGAAAGCGGCCAGGCTGCGGAACTGCGCCATATCCAGGCGCAACATGCCCGCCACTGTCTTCATGATCTTGCGCTGAGCGTCACCACCCACGCGGCTGACGCTCAGACCGGTGTTCACCGCTGGCCGCACGCCCGAATAGAACAGGTCGCTTTCCAGGTAAATCTGCCCGTCGGTGATCGAGATCACGTTGGTGGGGATATACGCCGACACGTCGCCCAGCAACGTCTCGATGATGGGCAGGGCGGTCAGGCTGCCCCCGCCGCGCTCCTGCGAAAGCTGCGCGGCGCGCTCCAGCAGGCGGCTGTGCAGGTAGAAGACATCGCCCGGATAGGCTTCGCGCCCCGGCGGACGACGCAACAGCAACGATACCTGGCGATAGGCCCAGGCGTGCTTGGACAGATCATCGTAGATCACCAGGGCATCGCGTCCCTGCTCCATGAAATACTCGCCCATGGCGCAACCGGCATAGGGCGCGATGTATTGCAGCGCCGCCGGATCAGAGGCCGACGCCACCACCACAATGGTGTGCTCCATTGCGCCAAACTGTTCGAGCGTCGCCACCACACCGGCCACCTGCGCTCGCTTCTGCCCGATCGCCACGTAGATGCAGATCAGGTCCTGGCCCTTCTGATTGATGATGGTATCTATGGCGATGGCCGTCTTGCCCGTCTGCCGGTCGCCGATGATCAGTTCACGCTGCCCCCGCCCGATGGGGATCATGGCGTCAATGGCGCGGATGCCCGTCTGCACGGGGCGAAACACGTTCTGGCGCTCGATCACGCCCGGCGCGATGCGCTCGATGGGCAGATAGCCGTCGGCCACGATCGGCCCTTTGCCGTCAATGGGGGTGCCCAGCACATCCACCACCCGCCCGATCAGGCCGTCGCCCACTGGCACAGAGACGATGCGCCCTGTGCCGCGCACCTCGTCGCCCTCTTTGATGTCCTGGTAGTCGCCCATGATGATGACGCCAACATTGTCTTCTTCCAGGTTGAAGGCGATGCCCATCACGCCGTTGGCGAACTGCACCAGTTCCTGGGCGCGCACTCGCTCCAACCCGCTGACGCGCGCAATGCCGTCGCCCACTTCCACGACATAGCCCACGTCTACCGCTTTGATCTCACGCTCGAAGCCTTTGATTTGCTCCAAAAGCCCCTTGGTGATCTCTTTGGTTAGTTCTGCCATATAGCCTGTTCTCCTCACCGCCAGGGAAAGCGTTCCCGAATAAAATCAGGCAGGGCGTGCTGCCCCGCGCTATCGAAAGGAGAGCACAGAACAGCACGAGGCGCAGATCGGATCGCGCTGTTGACCGTTTGCGGCCAGGCAACAATCCGGTCGTCAGCCAGCATTGTAAAATATAGAACAATTAAAGGCAATTTTCAAAAAACTTATCATAATTTCATGCCTCGCTCTCGTCGTGATTGTTCTCGTCTGGATGCCGCCCCGCCAGGCGCGACACTTTGCGTCCGCCCCCCAACCCTACGCTGCGCTGGTAAGCGGCCCAGATGGCCCGCGAGACGACTGTGCGCAAGCCGCCCTTCTCCAACTGATAGAGCGCTTCCGCCGAGGTCCCGCCGGGGCTGGTGACCTCATTGCGCAGCATGGCCAGGTGAGCGCCTGATTGCGCTGCATACTCCACCGAGCCGCGCATGGTTTGCAGGACCAGCTTTTCTGCCACATGGCGCGAAAAGCCCAGGTGCACGCCCGCGTCTACCATTGCTTCCATGAAGAGAAAGATATAAGCCGGGCCGGTGCCGCTGAGCGCTGTCGCCATGTCCAGATAGTCTTCGTCCTGCACGAAGATTTCTTCCCCAAAAGCGCGCAACAGCATCCGTGCCTGCTCGCGTTGCGGTTCTGGGACTTCGGAGGTGGCCGTCCACACGCTGATGCCCTGCCCGATACGCGCTGGTGTGTTGGGCATCACCCGCACCACCGAAGCATTGGCCAGCCCATCGGCGATCTTCTTGATCGGCGCGCCCGCCACAATGCTCACTACCAGCGAGCATGTGCGCGCTCCGCCCCGCACCTCCGGCAACACCTTGTCGAGCACCTGCGGCTTGACCGAAAGCACCAGGATATCGGCTTTGGTCGCTGCCTCAAGGTTATCGGTGGTCGTGCGCACGCCGTAACGGGCCGCCAGTTCGTCCAGCCGCTCCTGGCGGGGATCGGCGGCGATGATCTGCGCGGGTAAGACCATCTGCTGTTTGAGCAGACCGTGAATCATGGCCTCGCCCATGTTGCCGCTGCCAATGAAAGCGATGGTCAGGTCTCCAAACATACCCGTCGTCCCCTCGAAGTTGTTGGCGTTGGTCATCTTGTGCACCGCAGCAGGCTTATGGCGTCAGGTAGTACGTCATGTGTTGCAAGTGAGCTGCCGGATCAATGTACTGCACGCGCACTCCTGGCGGCACAGCGATAGTGATGGGTGCGTAATTGAGCAACGCCTGCACTCCCGCCTCGACCAGCTTGTCGGCGACGCTCTGCGCCTCCGAGGCGGGCACGGCAATCATGGCGATGCGAATATTCTGCCGCGTGATCTCCTCGACCAGTTGACTCATGGGCAGCACGGTCAACTCGCCGATGCGTTCACCCACCTTGGCCGGGTCAGCGTCGAAGAGGGCCGCCACCCGAAAGCCGCGCGCCTGGAAGCCGCGATAGTGTGCGATGGCCCGCCCCAGGTCACCAATGCCCACCACCGCCATCAACCACTCCCGATCCACCTTCAGAATCTGGCGCAGTTGCTCGTACAGGTAGCGAACATTATAGCCGGTCCCCTGCTTGCCGAACTCGCCGAAATGCGACAGGTCTTTGCGGATCTGCGCCGAACTGATCCCCAGGCGCTCGCCCAGTTCGTGCGAGGAAGTGTACTCGCGGTTTTCCTGGATCATGCGGTTGAGGGCACGCAGATAGATTGGCAAGCGCCCGATCACGATATCTGGAATAGCGGCTTTGTTTCCCATCCAGTCGCGGCTCCCTTCTCGCCCGACGGCTTTGCTCTCATCGTCCTGATAATATGCCCACAAATATGGCCCATGGAGAAATGTGAATAGTATAACAAGCCTAGCACGCTTCGCACATAAAAACAATAATCGTTCGAAAAAACTCACCAACCCCGCTCTGATCATTGTCTGTGCGACTGTGCCCTGCTATCATCCCCTCAGCGCCAACGCCCGTCAGGAACGCCATCATGCCTCAATCTCGCCCGACTCCCCGCCTCACTCGCCGCGATCTGCTCGGTCTGGCAGGCATGGCTGCCGCTGGGAGTGGCCTGGCCTGTCTGGGCACGGTGCTCGGTTACCTGGCCCTGGATCGCCTGGTGAATCCGCAACGCCCTACCGTCACGCCGTCTCCTCTGCCAATACGACCTGCCACGCTCAAGCAGGTCGATCGCCCCGGCATTCTGACTCGCCAGGATTGGGGCGCGCGCCCCCCGAATCACGAAGCGCCCAACGAGTTTGGCTTCTACAGCGCCGAAAATCCCGACGGCTGGCGCGTCTACGACACAGACCTGCGCCAGGTGTATCGCACCGTCGTCGTGCATCACTCCGTCCTCTACGAAGGCGACGATCTGTCCACCATGCGCGCCATCCAGGAACAGCACATGGACTTGCGCGGCTGGGCGGACATCGCCTATCACTTC
>DAOTZZ010000193.1:0-15662 GCA_034433965.1 Anaerolineae bacterium | reverse complement strand
ATTTCCTGGGATTACACGTATTCGCGACAGGTTTTGTCGTGCCGGTGTGGCACACCTGGCTGAGCATGGCGCTACCCTTTGCCCTGGCGCTGACCTGTTTCGGGCAGGGCCAGGTCTTGGGCGAGCGACTGACGCGGCGCGTTCTGCTCGCCATGCCGCTCACGTTGTGGTACAGCGCCAGCATTCAGGACACGGCCCTGATCGCTCCGGCGCTGGTGGGTATCCCCCTCAATTTGCTAACCATCGCCGGTGCGGCCTGGCTCTACCAGCAACGGGCACGCCGTGTTCCCTTGCTGACGCCCGACGCCATGGCTCTCACCCGCCGCGAGCGCTGGATCGTATGGGCGCTCATTCTCTTGCTCTACGCCCTGCTGACACCCCATAACGCCGCGGCCTTGCCAGACGTTGGCCCGTTTCTGCTGGGGATGGTTTTGGTGGGCGGGAGCCTCTGGTTGCTGAGCGCCGTTGCCCGCGCCGACCAGGGGCGCATGGCTTCGCCTGACACAAACACGCCCCTGCACTATACTCCGCGCCGCTTTGCCCGCTACGCACTGTACTACCTGATCTCTGCGGCGCTGCTGATCGCAGTGGGAGCGCTGACACAGCCCGCCTCCACCATTGTCACCCTGGTCGGGCTATTGCCTTTGAGTCTGATGGCCGACACCTACTTGCTACGGTTGGCCTGGCGCGTGCGTCCCCGCCGCACCCCGCGCCTGATACGTCCCAATGCGGTCACCTGAGCAATGCGGGCGTTGAGTCAGGGCTTGCGCCCGTCGGAGGGTGGGCTGATCGTTGGCTCCGTCGGGCCGGCGGAAGGCAGTGGCGCATCCGGCGGGGTGATCACCGGGCCGGTGTCACCGGCGTGTGTCTGTGGAGTGGGCAGGAACGATACGCGCAGCGCCAGGCGTCCCAGCACCAGTTCGTCGTTGTTGCGCAGCACGCGCGGCTGATGGGGCAGCAACCGCATCCCGTTGAGAAAGGTGCCGTTGGCGCTCTCCAGGTCCTGAATCATCACCGTGCCACTCTGCCGCGTCAGCTTGGCGTGACGGCGCGAGACACCGCGCTCCATGGCCCGGTACGGACTCAGATCGAGGTCGGCGACGACTTCGCGGTGCGTGCGCCCCAGTACGCACTCCTCGTGCAGTTCAAAGGTGATCTTCTCGCCGGTCTCTTTGACCTCGAATTGCAGCAGGGTATGCTCGTCGAACAGCGCTGTGCCCCAGCGCAACTCCGGCTTGGGTTGCGGGACGGCCAGGCGCTGGGTGGCCATGGCCCGTCCGGCGGGCAAAAGCTGCCCGCACCCCAGGCAATAGGATTCGTTCTCAGGGTTGACTTTGCCGCAATGCTCACAAATCTGGTCGGGCATTGGTCACTCTCCCCACAGCGTGCCGCGACCAACCGGTCGTCCAATCCCCGTTCCATTATAGGATCAAACCGCGGAACATGCGCAGCCGAAGGTGGGAACACACCCTGACGGGAAGAGATTCACCGCCAGGGACGCGGAGATGAATACGCATCCTGTCTGTGCCCTGTGTGCCCGTTGCGATTGGAGATTTCTTGCTCTTCTGCATGCAGGAGACCCCGCACAGAAGGGTGCGTGCAAAATGTGTCAGGCAGTTTGCTGCACCCTGTTGCCCCTCACCCCTGCACCCCTCTCCCTCGCGACTGTATCGCGGGGCGAGGGGACTGGTTTTCGGTCGCACGTACACTCCCCTTCGCCCGCCGCGGGCTGAGGGCCATCAGGTGAACCAAAGTTGCTGACAACCTTTGCACACCTCCTCACAGAAACCGCGCCGGACAAAGCAGGCCGATTATGCTACAATCCCGCTAGCACAGACTGATAAGGAGCAAATGCTTATGGCTGAGTTCCCTGGCAAAGGCAAGGTGGCCATCCTCAAGACATCGCCGGAGACAGTGCTCGACGATGTGCGCCAGGTGATGCGTCTGGCGGGTTACCAGGAGGCCCTGCCCAAGGACAAAGACACCATCCTGAAGATCAACATCTCGTGGGATACATGGTATCCCGCCTGCTCCAGCACGCCCTGGCAGATCGAGGGCGTCATCCAGGAATTGCAGGCGGCGGGCTATCCGCGCCTGATCGCCGGACACAACGACACGGTGGTCGTGGACGCCCGCGTAGGCGAGATCAACAACAAACATCGCTTTGTCACCGATAAATATGGCCTGGAAAACTGGCACCTGTATGAACCGCAATTCGAATGGGTGCGCTACGAGCCGAAAGAACCGTTCCTGGTGCTCGACCGCGTCTATCCCGAAGGCGTCTACATCCCCAAGGTCTTCTACGGGCGCAACATCATTCACCTGCCCACGGTCAAGACGCACGTCTTCACCACCATCACCGGCGCGATGAAGAACGCTTTCGGTGGGCTGCTGGGGCGCAAGCGTCACTGGACGCACGCCGTGATCCACGAGACAGTGGTTGATCTGCTGCAGATTCAGCAGGACATTCATACCGGCATCTTCGCTGTGATGGACGGCACCTTCGCCGGCGACGGTCCCGGTCCGCGTGCCATGCACTGGCACGAGAAAGACATCCTGCTGGCCTCCGCTGACCAGGTGGCCATAGATGCCATGAGCGCCTATCTGCAGGGCTTCGACCCGCTCTCGCTGGACTTCATCCGGCTGGCGCACGAGCGCGGCCTGGGGGTCGGCGACCCCGATCAGATCGAGGTCGTGGGGATGGACAAGGCCGAACTACCGCGCTTTGGTTTCATTCAGACAGATACCTTCGCCAGCAAGGGCCAGAAGATGATCTATCACGGCTGGCTGAAGGGTTTCGAAGGGGTGCTGTTGCGCTCGCCGCTGGTGCCGTGGAGTTACATGGCGAGCAACGTCTACCACAACTACTACTGGTATCCCTTCGTAGGGCGCAAGCGCGTGCAGGAAGCGCTGGAGACCAAGTGGGGACGGCTGTTCGCCTCCTATGGCGACGGCACGGTGGTGCTGCCCGGCGTAGACCCCGCAGAAGCGCAGAAACTGGCTTTGGCTGGCGCAGCAGTAGTTGGCGGGGCGCTCTTCCTGGGAGGGCGTTTGCTCGGTGGCCTGCTCAACCGCCGACGCGCCTGATCGTACTCGGCACGGACGAGAATCAACAGCGCCCGGCCTGTGAGGGTCGGGCGCTTGGTTTTTCAGACGTAGCAGCCGCGGGATCAGCCTTCCTCAGCGGCCTGGGGCGAGAAGTAACCGCCCTCCAGATTGGCCACGCACCACTCGTCGCCGTCCTTCTCCATGGTCAGGACGATGCGCGTGTTGATCTTTTCCTCTGTGTTGCCGTCACCATCTACATCGCGCTTGTCGCGCGCCGAAGCGGCCAGCTCATACTCGACCTCGGAGTCGGCGACCACTGTGCCTGCCTCAGTGAGCTGCACCACGTTGTAGGAGCCGGTGACGATCACTTCCTTGGCATTGTTGCCTTTGCCAATGTCGTACTTCAGGTCAATATCGCGAATCTGACGATTCTCTTCGGCCAGAGCCGTGCTCATGGCGGCCAGGGCAGCGGTGCCCTCCTGGAAAGAGTCGCAGGCATACTTCTGGGCGGTTTCGACCTCGCCCTTCAGCAGCGCGTCCATGTACCCCTTGGCCGCCTCGGTCGAATCCGAACCACAAGCGCTCAAGACCAGCGCGGTGAGCAGCAACACCGCCAGCAAAAGTCCGTACCGCTTTGACATAGTGAGTGAACTCCCCTCTCAAATCGGCTACGCATAGCACGCCCAATGACTGAGCAAACGGCACGATAATACTGCTTTGTGCCGTCGGGCGCAATAGGAGTCGAGCAGGGCTTCATGATAACCGCCAGAGAGCCGAGAGCGCTGCACAATCCCCCCGTGCTACTCGCCCCTCTGTACACCTTGCTCAATATGCATTGCGGTTACGCCCGAAGATAGTCTGGAAGATGGTGCGCAGCACGATCTTGATGTCGAGCCACAGCGACCAGTTTTCGACGTACCACAGATCGTACTTGGTGCGCTCCAGGATGGAGGTGTCGCCACGCAGCCCGTTGACCTGTGCCCAGCCGGTCATACCTGCTTTCTCGCGGTGACGCTCCATATAACGCGGGATGAACTCGCGGAACTTCTGAACGTAATAGGGCTGCTCCGGGCGCGGCCCCACCAGACTCATATGCCCCCAGAAGACATTGATGAGCTGCGGAATCTCGTCCCAGTTGGTGCGGCGCATGATACGCCCGATGCGCGTCACGCGCGGGTCGTTCTCCGTCGTCCAGCCGGGGCCGTCCTTTTCGGCGTCGGCGCGCATGGAGCGGAACTTGATCATGGGGAAGGGATGCCCGTCCAGCCCCATGCGCTCCTGGCAGAAGAACACCGGCCCCGGCGACTCCAGCTTGATCAGGATGGCGGTCAGCGTCATCAGCGGGCTGAGCAACACCAACCCGAAGAATGACCCCACAATATCCATCGCCCGTTTCAGGCTCAGCTTCCAGCCGCGCAGAGCTACGTCGCGCACGGAAAGCAGCGGCATTCCGTTGAGATCGTCTACCGTCAGCCCGCCGGACATGTAGGCGAAGATGTCCGGATAGACCTTGATATCAACCCGCCCGCGCTGACACTTGCTGACCAACTGCACCAGTTCATGCCGCGAGGCTTCCGGCAGGGCGATGATCACCTCGTCCACTTCGTAGCGGTCTATGATCTCCGGCAATTCGGCGGTCGTGCCGATGATCGGCACGTCGCCCGCCGAACCCGCCGCCTCCCCATTGACTGCGCCGACGATGTTCAGCCCCAGGTTGGGCGACCAGCGGATTTTCTCGGCAATGGTGCGCGCCACCTCGCCGGAGCCGATGATCAGCACGTTGTCGCGCCCGATGCCGAAGTCGCGCAGGCGAACGGTGATCTGCCGGTGCATTTCGCGCCCGGCCACCACCAGCACGATGCCTAGCAGCCAGGCATAGACCACCACCCCGCGCGGGTAGTCGAGTTCCAGCGCGCTGTTTTTGAAGGCCAGGGACTCGAACGCCACGGCCATCAATGTGCCGATGGACACGTTCTGAGCCACCGCATAGCCTTCGTCGAAGCGACTGACGGCGCGGCGCTGATGGTACATCCGCGCGAAGTAGAAGACCACCAGCGTCGTGAGCACGTGCACGAGCAGCATCGGCACGTAGTTGCTGAGGGGCGGCGGGTTGACAGGGACGGCGGGCAGCGGCAGGCGCGCGCGCAGGACGTAGCCCAGCGCAAACGCCAGCGAAAGCATCAGTGCATCGCTGAACACCAGCGCTGTGCGCAGGAAACCGCGCACCCGCCGGTCAACGGCCTGACTCACCTGGAAGCGGCTGCGGGACGCCACAGGTCGCGCCACAGGGGTCGCCCGCCCTTCAGAGCCAACCCCACCAGCACCAGGCTGTGCAGCCACCAGGGAGTCGTCCGGCGATAGTGTTTGCGGTAGAAGATCAGCATCGCCCGGTAGAATTCCTGTTGTGCCCGGCGCGACTGTCGGCTCGCCGCTCGTTTGACGTGCCGGACCGTCACCCGCGGGTTGTACATCACTTTCCACCCGGCCTGCTTGATGCGGAATGCCCAATCCAGATCCTCTCCGTACATGAAAAACGTTTCGTCGAACAGCCCCACCTGATGGATCGCCTCGCGGCGCACCATCATGAAAGCGCCCACCACCGAATCCACCTCGGTCTCGACATCGGGATCAAGATACGTCAGATTATACCGCCCGAAGCGCCGACTGCGCGGAAACAGTTTCGACAGCCCTACCATGCGGTAGAAGCTGATCTCCGGCGACGGGAAGCTGCGCCGACAGGCCAGGTCGAGCGAGCCGTCGGGCAGGATCAGCTTTGGCCCGGCCACGCCGATCGTCTCGTCGGCATCCATATAGGCCAGCATATCCCGTAGCGCATCGGGTGGCAACACTGTATCCGGGTTGAGCGCCAGGGCATAACGCGGCGCGTTCTCTCCACACCCCTGCTCGAATCCCAACGCGCGAAAGCCCTGGTTGTTGGCGCGGGGATAGCCCACATTGTCCACATTGGCAATCACCGTCACGTCCGGGAACTCAGCGCGTACCATGTCCGCGCTGCCGTCGGCGGAGGCGTTGTCCACCACGATCACGCGGTAGGTGAAATCACCCTGCGATGCCCGCACCGAGCGCAGGCAATCGCGCAGCAGGTCGCGCGTGTTCCAGTTGACGATGACGATGCCCAGGTCCACCCTGCGCCTCCTACCCCCATCGCAGGCGATCTTAGCATAGCACACCTTGTTGCCGGATCGCTGTGCGCCCGCCCAACGACCGGCCCGCGTTCAGCGAACGTGATCGATCATGCGCCGCGCTTCCGGAAAGGCATCGCGCCAGGCGACCAGCAAGCGGGCATGCGGGCTATGGGGCGGAGGGTCAACGATGCGCACTCGCTCATAACCGTGCGCGTCCGCCCGCTCGACGGTATAGGTGATCCCGTCATGTATCTGCGGCGGGATGGCGTCGCCTGTCCAGGCCAGTTCGGTGTCCTGCAGATCGCGCAAAAACTGTTCCAGCTCTGCCGGTTCTACGTCGCGCAGGCTGCCCTGCCCCAGGGTCGTCCGCGGTGTACAACTGTTGCAGCACACCAACTGCGCACATCGTCCCGTCACTATCAGTATGCAACGATTCTGGCTGACACCAAAGGGTTGCAGCGCCGTCAGGATATAGACGCTGTCCGCGCCGTGCTCCTGGCGGAATTGCTGGACGATTGCCGCACGGGGATCAGTCATGTTTGTTCCTTAACCTATCCTGCCCAATCGAAACCACTGATCAGGGTGTACCTGTCGCCTGCGCTGTCGGCAGGGTGAGCAGCGGCGATCCACGCAGCGCTGCGCGCATGGCCTCCCGATCGTCCCAGGGATACTCCACCGTCCCGAAGCACATGCTCTGTTCGTGCCCCTTGCCACAGGCGATCACCAGGTCGCCGGGCCGCGCCAGCGAGCAGCCAAAGGCAATCGCCCGGCCCCGATCCGGCACACGCCAGAACGTCTCGCCTTCGCGCCCGCCCTGGCTGCGGCAGCCCTCGGCCATTTCCTCCAGAATCGCCTCCAGCGACTCGGTGCGCGGGTCTTCGGCAGTGAGCACCACCCGATCGGCCAGCGTCATGCCGGCCTCGGCCATCATGCGCCGCTTGGCGCGGTCGCGCAGACCCGCGCTGCCGAAGATGGCGATCACCCGCGCGCCTGGCGCAATCATCGTCCGCGTCGCTTCGAGCGCCCGGCGCAGCGCGTTGGGCGTGTGCGCAAAGTCCACAATCGCCAGGAAGTCCTGGCCCTCGTCTATGCGCTCCATGCGACCGGGCACGGGCGGCATGGCCGCGATGCCGTTCGCCAGGGCTGCGCTCAGCATCGCCGGATCGGGCAGCAGGGCACTGACCGCTGTCGCCGCTGCCAGCACATTGGCCACGTTGAACGGCCCCACCAGCGCCGTCTGCACCGACACGCGCAGGCCCTCCGGCCCGACGATGGTCAGGTGTGTGGTGTCGGGGGCGAAGGTCACGGCTTCGGCGCGAAAGTCGGCGGGCGCTTCCAGGGCATAGGTGAGGAGGCGATCTACGCCTGCGGCTCGCTGTCGGAATACCTCAGCGCTGGGATCGTCGGCGTTGATCACCGCCGCCTTGGGCACGTCCGGCTTGCGGCGCGACGTAGCCGCTCTCTCAAAGAGACTCGCCTTGGCGTCGCGGTAGGCTTCCCAGGTGCCGTGAAAATCCAGATGCTCGTGCGTGACGTTGGTCAGCACGGCGATGTCGAAGTCCACCCCGTTGACGCGCCCCTGCGCCAGCCCGTGCGATGTCGCTTCCAGCACGGCATGTGTCAGCCCGGCGGCGACCATCCGTGCCAGATAGTGCTGCACGGCGTCCGCGCCCGGCGTGGTGACGTGCAGACCGGTGTCGAGCGTCTCGTCGCCGATGACGGCGCTCACCGTCGAGATCAGGCCGGCACGGATGCCTGCCGCGGTCAGGATGCTGTGAATCAGGGTGGCGGTCGTAGTTTTGCCGTCGGTGCCGGTGACACCGATCACCGTCAGTCTGCGCGACGGGTGGCCGTAGTAAGCGGCAGCCAGCAACCCCAATGCCGCCCGCCCGTCGCGCACCTGCGCATAGGGCACGGGGCAGGTCACCGCATCTGGCGGGCGCTCGCCCACCACCGCCGCCGCCCCGCGCGCCACCGCCTCGGCGATCAGGTCGTGCCCATCGACGCTCGCGCCGCGCCGCGCCAGGAAGACTCCCCCCGGCTCGACCGCTCCCGCGTTCTCGCTGACAGGGGCAGTGATCGCTACGTCGCAGTCTGGTGGTACCAACAAGTCGGGCAGATCGGCCAGCAATTCGCTGAACAGCATGGACGCTCCGTGGCAGAGATGTTTCCTGGCGTTGCCGCGCGCCCTATTCTAGCCGATCCGCCCGCGAAGTTACAGGGTCGCAACAGGATGCACCACAGAGAACGCAGAGAGCACAGAGAAAGATAGAGGGACGCTTCCCATGCCTGTCTCCGCGCTTTCTATGTCGCCGAGGTTCAGCCTTCTGATCTACACCCCCGCCGTGTCCAGGCGATGCATCTGCTCTGCGCTCAGCGAGACCTGCAGCGCGCCCAGGTTCTCAGCCATCTGTTCCGGTGTACTGGCAGCGATCAGCGGCAGCACCGGCGGATCGCTCTGGCGCAGCCAGGCCAGCACTACCTGATTGGGCGTCGCGCCGATTTCGGCGGCCACCGCCCGCACCGCCGCCAGGCGGGCGTCGCTGTCCGGCCCAGCGTACTGTTCCGGCACGGGGCGGTCGGGGCGGGTGTACGCGCCGCCCAGCAGCACTGAATAGGCCAGCAGCGTGAATTCACCTTTGCGCGCCCGCACATAGTCGAGCAAGTCGTCGTTGGCGGCCAGTTGCGGGTCGAAGGTTTGCCCGGCGCGCGGACGCAGATAGGTATAGCGCTGCTGCACGCAGCAGAACTCCGGCCAACCGTTGGCCTTGCTGAGGGCATGGGCACGCTCCAGGCGGTAGGCGCGATAGTTACTCGCGCCGATGAAGCGCACCTTGCCTTTTTCGACCAGGCGGGCCAGCGCCTCCAGCGAATCGCGCAGCGGCGTGACGCGGTCGTCCACGTGCGCGTAGTAGAGATCGATCACGTCCACCCCCAGACGGCGCAGGCTTTTGTCGCATTCGGCCTCGATCAGGTGCGGGGCCAGGCTGCGCGGCACGTCGCCATACTCGAAACCCACCTTGGTGGCAATGAACAGGCGATCGCGATGCCCGCGCGCCTTCAGCCAGCGACCGAGCAACGCTTCGCTCTCACCGCCGCGCCCGCCGGGCACCCAGTGCGCGTAGATGTTGGCCGTGTCCAGGAATGTCCCGCCCGCGTCTACATATTGATCGAGCAGGCGGAATGAAGTCGCTTCGTCCTGGCGCGTGCCGAAGTACATGGTGCCCAGGCACAGCGCGCTCACCTGAACGCCCGTGTTGCCCAAAAGTACTGTTTGCATCTGCTCCCCCTTTTGTCACTGCAAACGGCATGACCGCACCAAACAACGAAGCGCCAGAGTTCCTGGCGCTGCGCTGTTTGAAACTGATGAAATCCCAGCGACGATCAGCGCAAGGCGAGCGACAGCGCGCTCAGATCGCCGCGCACACTGCCGTCCACCACCTTGTCACCAGCGCGCAGGATCATCCCACCGAGGATGGACGGGTCAACTCTGTACTCGACTTCCTTCGCGCCAGTGATCTTGACCAGCTCGGCCTTTTCGTCGTCGGCCAGCGGTACGGCGCTGATCACAGTCACCTTGTCGCCCAGGCCTTTGGCCTCGGCAGGCACACCGGCGAAGAAGCGCTTCACGATCGCTTTCTGGCGTTTCTCGTCGAGCGTTTCGCCCACCAGGCGCTCGGCGGCGGCCAGGGCGAGCGCCACGATATCGTCGCGTGCTTCGGCCAGAATACGGTTGCGCTCTTCTTCTGCCTGTGCCCGCGCCTGTTCGCGGACTTTCTCGGCCTCGGCTTGCGCCTCGCGCAGCATTTGCTTGAGCTGCTCTTCGCCGCGCTGCCGCGCCTCTTCGAGCACTTTCTGCGCTTCGGCGCGGGCCTGCGCCAGCAGCTTATCGCGCTCGCGCTCGGCGTTGGCGCGCGCTTCTTCAGCCGCCCGTGCGTCTTCCAGGCCCTTGGCGATGCGCTCCGAGCGCTCGTCGAGCATCTTCAGCACACGCGGCCAGACCAGCTTGGCCAGCAGCAGGAAGATGATGCCGAAGTTGACCAGTTGGGCGATGAAGAACCCCAGATTGATGCCTAATGCGTCCACCGAATGCCTCCTGGAGCGCTACTAGAGCACGAACAGGATGATCAGGGACACAACCAGCGCATAGATCGCGACAGCCTCGGCAAACGCGATACCCAGGATCATGTTGGTGGTAATCTGTCCAGACGCATCCGGATTGCGCCCGATGGCGTTGAGCGCCCCCTGCACCAACACGCCAATGCCAATGCCCGGCCCGATGACGCCGATCATCGCCAGCCCCGCGCCGATGGCCTTTGCAGCATCTACTTCCATGAATGCTTTCCTCCTGATGGTTAGTCGGTTATACCCGGTTTTTTCGCCCCGCTTCAGGCGGAACGTGATTCCACAACCCGAACTAGTGGTGCTCCTCGCCGTGATCGTGCCCCTGCATCGCCATGGCGCTGAAGACCAGCAGCAACATCGCGAAGACGAATGCCTGGATCAATCCCACGAACAGTTCCAGGCCATAGACGCCCGCGGGTACCAGCATCGCCAGCAGGAACGACATCACGAACAACAGCACGCCGCCCGCGAACAGGTTGCCGAAAAGACGGAAGCCAAACGAGAGGATTTTCGCCAGCTCCGAGATGATCTCCAGCAACCCGACCACGAAGTCCATGATGCCCATGGGGTTCTTGCCGATGTTCTCCAGCGCGGGCGTGTTGAAGAACTTGGTGAAGTAGCGCAGCCCCTGCGCCCGCACGCCGAAGTACTGAATGGCCAGGAACGCCAGCAGACCCAGCCCCAACGTCAGGTTGAGGTCGGTCGCGGCGCCGCGCACGAACGGCGTGACCGCATAGAGATCATCGCGGTAGTACGGCTCTTCCAGCACAGCGGGCACCAGCTCAGCGGGCGACTTGGCCTCGGCGGGGTGCTCGCCTTCTCCTTCACCTGCCGCAGGCGCTTCGCCCTCGGCAACAGCTTCGGCGGGCATTTCCTCGGCCAGGGCGACCGCCCGCGCCAGGACCGCTTCGACGTCGCCGCCCTGCTCGCTGATGTACTGCGCCACGCTGCGCCCGTTGCCCACGTCATCGCGCAGCGAGATGGACTCGACGCCCAGTTCCTGCGCAGCAGCGGTCAACACGGCATTGAGCGCGGCATCGTGCGCCGGATCGTGGTGTTCGCCCTTGTGATGGCAGGCGTCGTAGTTTTCCTGCGTGGCGCGGATGCCAGTATCCATCGCCTTGTCCACCTTGAGCAGGATACCGTTGCGGTCGTAGCCGTTGACGCCCTCCGCGGCGCAGTGCATCAGGCCGATGCTCTCCGCGCCGGGTAGCAGCTTGACCCAGTTCGCCACCAGCAGGAACAGGAAGATAGTGGCCATCAGCGGGAAGATGGGCCGCGCGTTGTGCCCCGCTGTGGATTTGGCCAGGCTCCACAGAGCGTCGGTCAACACCTCAAAGAGGCCCTGCAAGCGCCCTGGCACCATCTGCATACGGCGGGTGGCGGCAAAGGCGAACGCCAGCACAATCACATCGGCGACCAGCGTGCCGATGAGGGTGTTGGTCACCGTCAGGCCGTCAATGCCCAGGAAGTCTTTCCATACCACTTCGCCGGGCACCATGATCACGGGCAGGGCCACCGCCACCCCCGCGCCCGGCATGATCACAAAGGGGATGATGCCGCAGAAGACGATGCTGACGGCAATAATGCCTAAGAGTATCAGCACTCCTTTCAAGAGCCATTCTCCTTCGTTGTGCTAGTGTCTGACGGCGCGGGCGATGCTTGAGCTGCGGTGCGTCCTTCCTGCGCGGAAGGTGTCATCCGCAGCGAAGCCACCGAAGAGAGCATCAGCCGGATCATCGCGTACAGACTCACCGGTACACTGAGCAGGACCAGACCGATCGTGAAAACGGGGTGAGTGTCCAGCCTGGAGTCCAGGAACATCCCCCCGAACAGCGCCATGAAAACAATGATAATGGTCAGACAGCCCGCCTGACCAGCCACACTGGCCAGCGCCAGGTTGCGCGCGTAATCGGGCGTAATTTTCGGGTTCATGCGCAACGTCCTGTAAAGCGCCCAACCGTAGGCCAGTGGAATGCTCGCCAGCAAAAGCCCGACACTGAACAGCGGGTGCAGCTCCGTCACCCAGAAGTCCAGCAGCAGCCCCAACCCGGTGGCGAGGGCCAGCAGTCCCAGCGCCGACAGTCCGGCTTCGCCCAACACTGCCGTCAGCGCAGACTGACGGGTAAGCCGGTGTGTACGTTGCAGCGACATAGAGGGCATCTCGCGTCTGATGCTGAAAGGGCGTGTCGGGCACGCTAAGTGTCTGTATCTATTTTGGTGGCATGTGCCTTATTGCACAAGCCTAGCAAAGCGCGACTAAATTGTCAAAAATTCCTATTCAAAAATATCTTTTCGGCCAAACTTTCTTATGCAACGTTGATGTATTCCCTCCAACGCCGGGTCTGCCGTCTGCATCTAAATCTGGGGGAAGATGCAAGACTGTCCCCTGGGAGGGAAAGACCATGCCACGTTTTGATACACCGATCACCACCAACGATCAGGCGCTGGACCGCGTGTTGAGCGCAGGAATGCCCGTGTTGCTCATTGTCTGGGGAGGTGCTCCGCTCGACCCGGCGCTGGAGGCAGCCATGCGCGATATGGCCCGCACCGAGGCCGGACGCCTGTTGGTGGCGAAAATCAACGCGGACGAGAATCCGCAGATTATCAGCCGCGCCGGGGGCGGGCCATGGCCCGTACTGCTCGCTTTCAAAGACGGGCAGGAAATAGCGCGGGCGACAGGCGTTCATGCCGCTGATCTGCGCGCGTACGCCGCATACCTGCTGGCCCGCGGGCCACGTCCGGGCGGCAATGGCGCGCGCCCTGGCCTGGCCGCCGAGCGCAGTAACGCTCCCGCTGCGCCGATCACCGTCACCGACAGCACCTTTGCCCGCGAAGTGCTGGAAAGCGACCTGCCGGTACTGGTAGACCTGTGGGCACCCTGGTGTGGCCCGTGCCGCATGATCGCGCCCGTCGTCGAGAAGATCGCGCGCGACTACGCGGGCCGGCTGAAGGTCGCCAAGCTGAATGTGGACGACAATCCGCAGACCGCCATGCGCTATCAGGTGCAGGGCATCCCCACGCTGCTGATCTTCAAGGGCGGGCGCGTCGCCGACCGCATCGTCGGCGCGGTGCCCGAACCGTTGCTGCGCGGCAAGGTGAACGCCGCCCTGCGCAACTGACATACGTCCGGCCTTGCCCCCTGGTATGCTCGTAGAAGGTTGTCAGCGCTGCCAAGGCTGACAACCTTCTTCCACATTCCCCGCCGCTACCCCATCACCCCTTGTGATTAATATCACTTGTACGCCCTCTGTATGCATCGCACAAAAAATCTCAAGCAATATTGTTGAGGAACGTACTAATAATCGAAAGAGGTTCTGTCCTACACTGGTCTGGCAGATGGCACACGGCTGTCGTGGCCCACGATGCAGCTAGACTGGAGGGTAGAGCCATGAGGGTCCGTCGTTTTCACAGGCGCAGACTCGCGATCGCAGGATTGGTGCTGGTGTTGCTCGGCGCGATCAACGCGGGAAGCGTGTTCGCCCAGGGCGACAGCGCAACCGATCCCTATGCGCTGGCGATCAACACCGTCTGGGTGTTGTTCGCTGGCTCGCTGGTGTTCTTCATGCAGGCAGGCTTTGGCTTCCTGGAAGCCGGTTTCGTCCGCGCCAGGAATGTCGGCAACATCCTGATGGAGAACTTCATAGACACGGCCATCACTGGCATCAGCTATTGGGTCATAGGCTTCGGCATCATGTTCGGAGCCGGGAGCGCCTTCATCGGGACAGAATTCTTCCTGCTGCTGGACATCCCCGACACTTACGCGGGTATCCCCACGCTGGCTTTTTTCTTCTTCCAGTTCGCCTTCTCGGCGGCAGCCTCGACCATCGCCTCCGGCGCACTGGCTGAACGCACGCGCTTCAAGGCCGACCTGGTCTACAGCGCCATCGTCAGCGGCCTCATCTATCCCATCGTCGGGCACTGGATCTGGCAGAGCGAAGGTTTCCTGGCGCAGATGGGCTTCTGGGACTTCGCCGGTTCGACGGTGGTGCATTCTCTGGGGGCCTATGTGGGGTTGATGGGCACGCTTTTTCTGGGTGCGCGGCGGGGCAAGTCCTTCGGCAAGAATGCGCAGGGCATCCCCGGCCACAGCATGACCATCGCCGCGCTGGGTACGTTCATCCTGTGGCTGGGCTGGTTCGGCTTCAATCCTGGCAGCACGCTTTCCGGCATGGCCGCTGCGGACATCTCTCTGATCATGGTTAACACCAATCTCGCGGCCTGCGCCGGGGCGTTCGTGGCGCTGGCCCTGGGTTGGTGGCAGTCGGGCGTCCCGCAGCTTCCGTGGGCTTTCAACGGGACACTGGCCGGGCTGGTCGCCATTACCGCGCCCTGCGCCTGGGTGACGCCCTGGGAGAGCATCATCATCGGTGCCATCGGCGGCGCGGTGATGTACGTGGGAGTGTACCTGCTGGAGCGTTTGAAAGTGGACGACCCCGTTGGCGCGGTGCCGGTACACGGTTTCGGCGGCGTGTGGGGTACGCTGGCGGTGGGCATCTTCGCCAACTCGACCACCGGTGGGCCGGTCGGTCTGTTGCATGGGGGCGGGCTGGATCAACTCGGCACACAGGCGGTAGGGGTGATCGTCGTGGCAGCATTTGTGCTCAGCAGCGCCGCCGTGATGTTCGCCGTAATCCGCGCCACCATTGGTCTGCGCGTGCCCGCTCAGGCGGAGGTGCTGGGCCTGGACATTTACGAACATGGCCTGGTGACCTATCCGGAGTTCACCAATGCCTTCAGCGTGCCTGCCGAACCGAAACCCGGTAGCCCACACGCCAGGCCGCGCGTGCCCGGCGCACAGCCGGCTGTGCCTGACTTCGTGAGCGCAGGCAGCGACAAATGAGACACCCTATTCAGATGGGGAGGGATGCACCATGACCAAGAAGATCGAAGCGATCATCCGCGAGGACAGAATGGAGGCCGTCAAGGACGCGCTGACGGAGCTGGGCATCATCGGCCTCAACATCACGCAGGTGCGCGGGCGTGGTCGCCAGGGCGGGATCAAGCTGAGGTGGCGCACTGGCTCCTATGTAGTGGACTTGCTGCCGCGCGTGCAGTTCAATATTGTGCTCAGCGATGACAATGTCGAGGCCACCATCGAGGCGATCCGCAAGGCGGCCTATACCGGCAACGAGGGCGACGGGCTGATCTTCGTCTATCCGGTCGAGGAAGTGATCCGCATCAGCACCGGCGAGCGCGGTCGCGCGGCCATCACCTACGAAGGCGACATTGACCGCCGCCGCCAGAAAGTCCCAGGCTAGTGGTCGTTGGGACTCCCGTGCAGCGTCCCCTCACCCCTGTACCCCTCTCCCTCGCGACTTCGTCGCGGGGTGAGGGGATTTG
>DAOTZZ010000192.1:0-6135 GCA_034433965.1 Anaerolineae bacterium | reverse complement strand
GACGATCTGCCCGATCTACCGCCGCGCCTGGTCGGGCGCGACGCGATGCTCGCCACCATCCGGTCGCTGCTGGAACAGGGTGCGCGGGTATTGTTGCAGGGGTTCGGCGGCATGGGCAAATCGGCGCTGGCCGCCGCAGCGACCGCCGCCTGGCTGGACGAGGGCCGCGGTAATGTCCTGTGGTTGCGCGCCGGTAGCGAAGACGCCGACACCATGCTGGAAGCGCTTGCCCGCCCCCTGGACAACGCGCAGGCAGTGACCACGGTCACCGGCGCGGAGAAAGCCAAAGCCCTGCGCAAACTGCTGACCGACGCCCAGGTGTCGCTGTTGGTGCTGGACGACGTGTGGGATGGCAGCGCGCTCAGTCAGGTGCTCAAGGCTGTGCCGCGCCAGGTGCCGGTGCTGGTGACAGCCCGGCAGCGCTATGCCCTGGAGCACATCATCGAAGTCGGGAAGCTGGAGGCGGGCGACGCCCTGCAACTGCTGAGCCAGCACGCGGGCCACCCCTGTGACGATGACGCGGCCCGCGAGCTCTGCCGTCAGGTGGGCTATCATCCCTTCGCGCTGGAAATCGCCGGCAAGACGCTGAGAGTGGATCGCATCCGTCCCGCCGACCTGCTGCGACGCATCGCTGCGGCTCCGCACGCCCTGGCCATGCCAGAAGATTTCGCCGAAGAAGGCCGCACCAGCATCAGCGAACTGCTGACCGCCAGCCTCTACGCCCTGGAGGAGGCGACCCGCGAAGTCTTTCTGGCGTTTGGCGCGCTGTTCGCTCCCCAGGCGACTTCTGCCCTGCTGGCGCGCTATATGGGGCGTGACGAAGGCAGCGTCCGCGAGGCGCTCATCACGCTGGGGCGGCGCGGGTTGGCCGACCGCCTGCAGGAGGCGGCGACCGACTTCGCCTGCTACCGGGTGCACGATCTCGCGCACAGCTACGCCAGAGCCGTGCTGACCGGACGTGGCGCTGATCCGCTGGCGGTGATCGCCGCGTGCCGCGCCTACGCCGTCGAGCACGAGCAGGACTTGGCCGCCCTGGACGCCGAAATCAACAATCTGCTGGGGGCCGCCGACGCCGCGCGCCAGCACGACCAGCCCGACGCGCTGATCGCCATCGTGCAGGCGCTGGCCGGGACGTATCTGACGGCGCGGGGACACACGCTGCATTTCCTGGAGCTGCTGGATGCAGCCATCGAGGCGGCAGCACGCCTGGGGCCGGATCACGACGAAGTGCGGCATTATCTGCTGGGTAAGCGCGGCAATGCCTTCTACGACCGCGGCGATCTACCCCAGGCCCTGCAGCACTATCAGCAGGCCCTCGACCTGGCGCGCGCGCTGGGGCGACAGGATCGCCAGGCATTGCTGTTGTGTGCCGTCGGCAAGGTGCTGGCCGATCAGCGCGACGATCGCGCCGCAGCCCATTTCCAGGCAGCCTACGAGATCGCCAATGCTCTCGACGACAGCTTCCTGCTGGGCTTTGTGCTGGAACACCAGGGCTATCATGCGCAGTCACAAAGGGACTTCGGCGCGGCCCGCGACTATTTCGCCGAGGAAGTGGCACTGGCGCAGCGCATCAACGATCCGGAGACGCTTTTCTACGCCCTGTTGAACCTGGGTTCGACCGAACACGACCTGGGTCAGTGCGAAGCGGCATTGGCCCATCATCAGCAGGCGCTGCAGATCGCCCGCGACCTGGACAACCGCATCTGGACGGCGTATGCGCTGCAGTCCATGGGCGAGGACTATCACCGGCTGGGCGATGACGTGCAGGCGCGGCAGTGCTTCTCGCAGGCGCTGGCCCTGTTCCGCGAAAGTGGCCTGAAGACCAAAGCGGGCGAAGTCGAAACATATATGAGCCAGGCCGGTTATCCCATAGAATAGACCATCCGCAACGGCAGACGAGTGAGCAAAAGAGAAAAGAGATGAGAGATGAACAGGATGAAGGTTGTTTCGCAGTGCAAGGCTGTGTGGCTGATCGTCCTCAGCGCCGCCCTGGTCGTGACAGGCGTTGGCGCGGTGAGCGCTCAGGGCAACTACAGCGTGGTGATTCTGGTCGTTGACGATTTCGGCAACGTTGACCTGGCGACGCTCGATCCCGGTCAGTTCGACGCGGCGGACTCCTGCACCATCAGCCTGGAAGGGCAGGCCTACGCGGTGCGCGGCGTCTCAGCGACACCCCTGACACAGTCGCATGGCGACCTGGTCACCCAGCAACTCGAACAATTGCTGGACGATCTTGGCGCGGGCGACTTCATCGCGCTGGCTTCAGTGGACATCCAGGGCGTATCTACCGAGGTCGCCGCACAGCGCATCAGCACCGCCATCGAGGAGCACCCGGCGGACTTCTACGTCATCAACATGAGTTTCGCCATCATTCCGTGCGAGTATCTGCAAGCCTTCGCCCAATACGAAGCTCAGTTGATGGACTCGCGCAAGGGCAAGGACGAGAATCGCTACCGCAACCTGTTCCAGCGCGCCGTCATCTTCTACGACGACACGGTGTTCCCAGCCATGTCGCAACGGGCGCAAAATCTACAGAATCTCGACCCGCTGCAAACCCTGTTCGCCAGCCTGGGCAACCGCGCCATTCCTGTGGCGGCAGCGGGCAACTTCGGCCTGGATTTCCCCTTCTGGCCGGGGGCGTGGAATCAGGTGGTGAGCGTCAGCGCCAGCAAGGGGCAGGGCTTTCACGCCAGCCCGGCCTGGGACAAGAAGTCAGACGCGCCGCTGCTCGACGCCGAGGTCGAGCGACCGGGCAAGAAGAAGCGGATCTCGAATTATGGCGAGGTGATGATGCCGGGCGAGTATGGCAGTCCCGCTGGCGCAGTGTCGGGCACCTCGTTCGCCGCGCCGCGCCTGAGCGCAACGCTGGCCCTGTATCTGTCTGCGGTAGGGCCGAACAATTGCCGGAACGCCAACGGTGGCCCGGCGCTGGCCTACGGTAACTGGAACAATCTGGCCCTGCAACAGGCCGCGCAGCAGTACTGCCCGGACCTGCTGCCTTATCTGCCCTGAGCCGAACATACGAGGGTAGTCAGCGGTTCTGGCTCGTCCGATCGCCTGTAGGAGGTATGGCCATATGCCTCTACGCACCTCATTGGCAACCCTATGGCGGGCGGAGTGTAGATGTTGCGTAAGAAAGGTGGCTGACCCGCAACCCCCGCCTGGGCAGCGTCGTATAGGAGTCTAGACAGGTGCATTGGCCATGACCGGTGTATGGGTTGCCGTTGCCAATGGCATACATGCCAGCGAGAGGATAGAGCCATGTCAGAGAACACTGTGCCACCCAAACCCGAAGAGATGGGTGAACATCTAGACCAGGAAATCAAGGACACCGTCCACGATTGGGCGCAGAACCCCGAAGCAAGCCGCTTCGAAGACCTGGACGAGCGCATTGACGAGAAGCTGCGCCGCCGCATCGCCAGTTGGGTTGGCGCGCCGGAAGATGCCGACTGGAAGACGATCGGGGCCAGGATGGACGCCAGCACGCGCGAGGCCATTGGTCGCTGGGTCGGCGCTGAGCCAGACGCAGACTGGGGTACCATCAGCAGCCGCATGGAAGGGCGTATCCGGCGCGGCATCGCCCGCCTGGTGCACGCTGCGCCCACCACCCCTTCCGCCGAAACAGAAGCCGCGCCAGATGCCAGTTGGTCGGACATCGGGGCCAAGATCGAGCACGACGTGCGCGGCTGGATCGGCGAGATCGTCGGCGTGGGCGAGCAGGCGGACTGGAAGACGATCGGCGATCAGGTGCTCGACCAGGTGCGCGCGGCGTTCAACAAGGTCGCTCAATCGGCCCGTAAGCGTGAGGAAAGCACCCCTGCGAGTCAGGTAACCCGTATTCCCATCGAGGGCGAGGAAGACCGCCCGCCCGCGGTCACCGGCGAAGAACCCGCCGGCCCGCAGGAGTAGATAGACAACGCCTCCCGAAGTCACTTCCGCTTCGGGAGGCGTTCTTTTTCTCGCGCTGACGCGGCGATCAGCCGCCCAGACCGTAGCGGGCGCTCAGTTCTGCCGACAGGCCCAGCGCTGCCGCCAGGAAGGTTGCCAGCCACCACACGCCCGCCTGCACATCGCTGAGCACGGCGCGTTCGTAGCCGGTATGCGGATCGGACATGGGTGGGCCGACCAGCGCCAGCACCCGCGCCCAACGCCCCAGAATCATGTCGTCGCTGCGCGACAGGTAGCCGGTGTTGAGTTGGGCCGTGCCGGGGCGCTGTGCGTTGAGCGACTCCGTCAGCGCCAGGGCCAGGGCGTGATAGTTGGGCGGGACGAGCGAGCCGCGTCCCCAGCCCGAAGCCGCGCTCACGCTCACGCCGTTGCCGGGCTGCGGCACCAATCCTGGCCCGGCGGTGTGCGCATCCACCACCACCACGCCGCAGGTCGGCGCGGGCAGCGCGTAGGTCAGGCGCGCTGCGCCATGCCCGAAGAAACTCTCCGGCGGGCCTTCCTCCTGATCGCTGAAGACGAACAGGCAACGCCGGTGCCGGGCCAGCAGGGCGTCTTCCATGCGGCGCAGAGCCGCCGCCGTCAGTAGCGCGGTCAAGACGCCCAGGCTGTTGTCCAGGCCAGTCCCCAACACCTGAACGCCGTCCCACAGGGGATGCACGTCCAGCAGCACGGTGTCGCCCCAGCCGAGCTGCCCCCGCTTTGCCTCGAAGTGCAACGTCTCGCGGCCCTCACCTTTGTGCGAGATCAGCACACCCGCCGCGCCCACCACCAGCCGCCCCTCGGCGAAGCGCACCGCTTTGGCGGGCGCGCGGTATTCGCCGGGTGGAAAGCGGTTGGCACAGATGGGGAACAGTTCGCCTTCGGCCAGCGATTTCACGCGAAACGAGGGGCGATCCATGTGTGCCACCACCACCAGGTCGGCATCCGGCTTCTGTGCGCCGAGATACAGGGCACAATTGCCGGTCGCGCCCAGGCCACCCAGCCAGCGGTCGCCCAGACCCAGGTCACCGGCCAGCGCGGCGATGTCGTCGCCGATGCCGCCCGGCAGGGCCGCGCCAGTGGACGGCGCATGCGCCACCAGCAATCGTTCGAGCAGCGGCCACAGCACTTCCAGGTCGCGCAGGGCGGGTATCTCCGCCAGTCCAGCCAACAGAGCGGGCAGGGTCTGGTTGAGCAGAGTTGCAGGCATGATTCACTCCCCTGTGAGTGCTGGCAACGGGCGCAGCAGTGCCGCCGCCAGCAAGTCTACCGCGCCGATCAGGTCGTCCAGATGCAACATTTCGAGCGGGGCGTGCTTGCTGCGCAGCGGCAGGCCGATCACTGCGCTGGGTATGCCCAGCCAGGTAGCCGTCCGCGCGTCGCTGATCAGCCCGCGGATAGCGTCCTGTTGCGCAGGAATGCCTGCCTCCGCCGCGACGCGCAACAGGTGTGCGCGCAGGCCCGGATGGGCGTGCCAGCCGTTGAGTCCGCTCACGTACAGGAAAGAAGTCAGCACCGGCCCGCCGCCCAGCGTCACCATGCCCTGGCCGCGCGTCTCCGGCGTGTCGTAGCTCAGCGTGCCGTCCACGAAAAGCGCGGCATCCGGCGCGACGGCGCGCAGGGCCGCCAGCGCTCCCGCGCAGGTCGTCTCCTCCTGCACCGTGCCGATCAACGTCACCTGGCAGGGCAGCGGCGCGTCGGCCAGTCGCTCCGCCAGGGCGACCAGAGCAGCACAACCGGCACGGTTATCCAGGTAAGGCGCGGCGAACAGCGCTTCGCCCAGCCGCAGGCATTGCGGCGCGTAGGTCATCGGCGCGGTGACGCTGATCTGCGCCACCGCCTCCGGCGCAATCTGCACGTACAGATCGTCCTCGCGGACGGCCTCGTCTCCGGAGCGGGCCTGATGCTGCGAGCGCACGCCGATTACGCCGGGCACGTCGCCAAGGCGCACCGCCGCGCCCGGCAGTGCCTTGAGGTTCACGCCGCCCACCGGCACCACGCGCAGAATGCCCTCGGCACTGACTGTCTTGACAGCAAAGCCGACCGTGTCCATGTGCGCCAGCACGGCCACGCGCGGCCCGTTTGCAGACCCGCGGAGGGGCGCGATGACGTTGCCCAGCGCGTCGAGGCGCACGTCGGCAGCCAGGGGAGCCAGGCGCTCCGCCAGGGCGCGTGCAATGGCGTCCTCGTGCCCGGCGGGGCCGGGGA
>DAOTZZ010000191.1:0-11035 GCA_034433965.1 Anaerolineae bacterium | reverse complement strand
CTATGGACACCGCGCTATGTACCGATCTGACGGAGTGCTTCCCGGATTCGTGCACGACCTGTCACACCGACCTGACGCGCGACTATCTGAAGACATTCGTGGAGAAGACGCAGAGCGGGATCGCGGAGCGGCTGAGCAAGGCGCAGGAAGCGCTGGCAGCCAGGCCGGATGCGCCCGCCTGGGTCAACACTGTGCTCACCTTTGTCGAACATGATGGCAGCCTGGGCATTCACAACTTCCCCTATACCGACGCCCTGTTGCACGCAGCAGAGGTTGAACTGGGCCTGCTGAAGGTAGTCACGCCGCAGACAACCGCTCTGCTGTCTCAGACGCTCAATCCCGAACAGTGCGCCGAATGTCATCGCGATGAATTCCGCCGTTGGCAGAACTCACCGCACGCTCAGGCGTCGCTGAATGAGACTTTTCTGCAGGAATATGCCAGCGAGGGGCGACCGACGCTGTGCATGTCCTGCCATGCATCCGGTTTCAACCCGAACACGGGCACCTACCTCTATGAGGGTGTGGTGTGCAGCAACTGCCACACCCTGCCGAACGATGTGCAGCACCCGCCGGGAGCGGTCGAGATTGCCAACAAGCCCTGGGACTGCGCGCGTTGTCATAGCGGGGCGCATGCTCCCCAAAATGACGAATGGCTGGTGAGCCGTCACCGCGTCGCGGGCGTAGATTGCGTAGATTGCCATACGCCGCACGAGAACGGCCTGATCCTGGGCGACGTGAACTCTACCTGTGGCTCGTGCCATCAGGAAGCGTTGGTGGACCAGGTTCACATGGGCGACAACATGACCTGCGTGGATTGCCACATGCAGAAGCGCGTGATCACCAATGGGGAGGAGATCAAGGTCACCGGCCACACGATGGCCATTGATCCCGGCGTGTGTGCCAGTTGTCACGGCAACACGCACCTGTTGAGCGCGCGTGGCGAGATGGGGCTGTCGCCGGAAGAACTCAGGCGCGTGCACGAGCTGGAGGCCGAGATCGCCCGTCTGCAGAAGGAAGCCGACGACACCCGCACGGCGGATTTGGTCGGCGGGGCGCTGGGGGCTCTGGTGGTTGTCTTTGTGGTATTCCTGCTGGTACGGCTGAAGTCATTGTTGAGATGAAGCAGGAGGAACCGCATGAGCGAGCACGTCCGCCGGCTCAGCCGGCGCGAATTCGTCAAACTGGTAGGGGCGCTAGGCATCAGTGCCGCTGCCGGGGCGTGGGTCTGGGAGGAATTCTGGGCGCACGACAACCCGGTGGGCGAAGCCAATGCGCACGGCGGAGACGGACCGTACTGGGCTATGGTCATTGACCTGCAGACGTGCATTGGCTGCGAACGCTGCGCCTTTGCCTGCCAGGCGACCAATGACACGGCCAGCGGCCATCTGTGGAATATCGTCCTGCGCGACGAGGAAACGTTCGGCAAGCCGGTTTTCCTGCCGCGGCCCTGTATGCACTGCGAACATGCGCCCTGTGTGGAAGTCTGCCCGGTGAAGGCGACCTATCACCGCCCCGACGGGCTGGTGACGATGGACTATCAACGTTGCATCGGGTGTCGCTATTGCATGGTGGCCTGTCCCTATGGGGTCCGCGTGTTCAACTGGGAAGAAAACAAAGAGGAGAACCCCATGGCCCCTACCTGGGGCACGCCCGAAGTACGACGTCGCCCGCGCGGTGTGGCCGAAAAGTGTACCTTCTGTTCGCACCGCATTGATGCCGGGCTGGAGCGCGGGCTGCGCCCCGGCTATGACCGCGCGGCGACCCCGGCTTGCTGCGTGATCTGCCCCACCGAGGCGCGCGTTTTCGGCGACCTGCGCGATCCCAACAGTCCAGCCTCGCGCAAGATGCAGGGACGTCAGGCGGTGGTGTTGCGCCCCGAACTCGGCACCAACCCGCGCGTCTTCTATCTGCTGCCAACGTGAGGGGGAGGGGAGCCATGCTGCATCAGCTACGGCAAAGAATCAGCCTGTTCTGGGTGTGGATTGGCTTTCTGGCGATTGTGATCGTCATCGGTCTGTACGCCGTCTTCCTCATCCTGTCCAGGGGACTGGTGGTCACCAACCTGACCGATGGCACGCCCTGGGGACTGTGGATCATCCTCGACCTGTCGTGCATCGGGTTGAGCGCGGGGGCGTTTTCGCTCTCGGCGCTGACCTATCTGCTGGGGCAGGAATCCTATCGCCCGCTGGCGCGGGTGGCCGTCTTCATTGGCATTCTGGGCTACAGCGGAGCGCTGATGGCGTTGGCGCTCGACATCGGGCGACCCGATCGCTTCTGGCATGGCTGGGTCTTCTGGAACATTCACTCCATGCTCTGGGAAGTGACGATGTGCATCACCTTCTACTTCCTGGTGCTGGTGCTGGAAGTGTTCCCCATGGTGGTGGAGCTGCCCTTGTTCGACCGTCTGCCCTGGCTGCGCGACCTGGGGCATCGCGTGCACCGCTTCGCGCCGGTGCTGGCAGTGGTGGGCATGGGCCTGTCGCTGCTACATCAGTCCAGCCTGGGCGGCACTTACGGGGTGGTGGTGGGGCGTGCGGCGCTATTCCGCCCGACCATGCCGCTGCTTTTCATCGTCTCGGCAGTGGCGGCGGGGATCGCCTTCTCGATTCACCTCACCCTGATCGTCGAATGGCTCGGCGGCAAGCTGCTGGTGCCGGACAGGGTGCTGTTCCAGGCCGGGCAACTCTCCGGCGCGATCCTGTTGGTCTACCTCTACATGCGCTTCTGGGACACCACCGCGGGCAACTATGGCTATGTGCCGGGGCGTACCGAGGCATTTACCACCCTGTCGGCGGGGACGTTCGCGCTCACCTTCTGGACGTGGGAGATTCTGCTCGGCGGCTTGTTGGCGGCCTACCTGTTGATCCGCGCGCGCTTCCGCAACAGCATCATGATGCTGCTGATCGGCAGTGGGCTGGCGGCGTCGGGCCTGGCGTTCAACCGCTATCACACCACGCTGTTGGCCTTCACCGAGCCGTTGTCGCGCCGACCACCGCTCACCGACCCGCTGATCAGCCCCTATACGCCGGCCTGGACGGAATGGGCCAGCACCTTCATGATCCTGGCCATCCTGGCCATGATTTTCAGCCTGGGGATGCGCTACCTGCCCGCGTTCCGCGGTCTGCAGGTGGATAGACCGCTGGAAGAGCGTCTGCCGCGTCTGGTGGGCACGGCTCGCTGATGCTCTGCAACGTGTGTGATCGCTCCCGCCCGCTGGAGGTTCCGGCGGGCGGTTTGTTAGTGGCTTCGGTCACGAGGAATGGTCTTCAGGGGACACAGACTCTATAATCGAGAACACTGGGCGACAGCCTGTGCCCTGCGCCCGATGCTGGATATGGTGACAGACCATGTCTTCCTTGCGCGATCTGCCCGCCATTGATGAGTTGCTACGCGCGGCTCCGGCTCTGCTGAACGAGTATGGGCGCGAAGCAGTCGTGCGCGCGCTGCGTCAAGTCGTGGACGAGGCGCGTCAGGCGGTGCGCGCGGGCGGGGCAGTGCCCTCCGAAGCCGAACTGCTGACGCGCGCCGCGGTGCTGCTGGCGGGAGCGGCGCGACCAACCCTGCGACCGGTGATCAACGCCACCGGTGTGATCTTGCACACCAACCTGGGCCGCGCGCCGCTCTCGGCGGAGGCACTGGCGGCGCTGATGGAAGTTGGGAGCGGCTACAGCACGTTGGAATACGATCTCGATACGGGAGCGCGGGGCAAGCGCGATCATCACGCCGAGCGGCTGCTCACACAGGTCACCGGTGCGGAAGCGGGAATGGTGGTCAATAACAACGCCGCCGGAGTCTTGCTGGCGTTGACGGCGTTGGCGCGGGGACGCGAGGCGATCATCAGCCGTGGGCAACTGGTGGAGATCGGCGGATCATTCCGCGTGCCCGATGTGATGGCACAGAGCGGGGCGATCATGGTCGAGGTGGGCACCACCAACCGCACCCGCCTGAGCGATTATGCGGCTGCCATCGCCGAACGCACCGCCTGCATCGTCCGCGCCCACGCTTCCAACTTCCGCGTGATCGGCTTCACCGAGACGGTGCCGCTGACCGATCTGGCCGATCTGGCACATCAGCACGGCCTGATCCTGCTGGACGATCTGGGCAGCGGCGCGCTGCTCGACACGGCGCAGTTTGGCTTGTCGCACGAGCCGATGCCGCAGGAAAGCCTGGCCGCCGGAGCTGATCTGGTGATGTTCAGCGGCGACAAGCTGCTCGGCGGGCCGCAGGCGGGGATCATCGTCGGGCGCGCCGACCTGATCGAGACGCTCAAACGTCACCCTCTGGCGCGCGCCATCCGCGCCGACAAGCTGGTGCTGGCCTCGCTCTCGGCGACGCTGACCCATTATGTGCGCGGCGAAGCGCTGGAGAAGATTCCCGTCTGGCGCATGATCAGCCTGTCACCCGCCGCGATCCGCGCCCGCGCCGAAGCCTGGGCCGCTGCCGTGCCCGGTGAGGTGGTGCCCGCCGAGTCCACTGTTGGCGGGGGCAGTCTGCCAGGTGACACCCTGCCGACCTGGGCCTTTGCCCCTCATGTGGCGCAGCCCAACGCAGCGGCGGCGCGGCTGCGTGCCGGCGATCCACCCTTGATCGCGCGCGTGGCGGACGACCGCTTGTTGCTCGATCCGCGCACGGTTCTGCCGGAACAGGACGCCCTGGTTATTGCTGCCCTGAAAGAGTTGTGAGCCATGCACGTCATCGGCACTGCGGGCCATGTGGATCATGGCAAGTCCACACTCACCTATGCACTGACTGGCATCAACCCAGATCGCCTGGCCGAAGAGCAAGAGCGTCAGATGACGATCGATCTCGGCTTCGCCTGGCTCGATCTGCCCAATGGCGAGCGGGTAGGCATCGTGGACGTGCCAGGGCATCGCGACTTTATCGAGAACATGCTGGCCGGGGTAGGGGGAATTGACGCCGCACTGTTGGTCATCGCCGCCGACGAGGGGGTCATGCCGCAGACGCGCGAGCACCTGGCCATCCTCGACCTGCTCGCCATCCCCACTGGCCTGATCGCGCTGACCAAGATTGACCTGGTGCCCGATCCGGACTGGCTGGAACTGGTACAACTGGACATCATCGAGGCGGTGCACGGCACGGTGCTGGACGGACAGCCCATCATTCCCGTCTCGGCGCGGACAGGCGAAGGACTGGACGAGCTGGTGAAGGCGCTGACCGATCTGCTCGCTCAGCATCCACCGCGACCTGACCTGGGCAATCCGCGCCTGCCCATTGATCGCGTCTTTACCATCAGCGGCTTTGGCGTGGTGGTGACTGGCACGTTGCTCGACGGCTCGCTGGCGGTGGGGCAGGGAGTGGAGATTCAGCCGGCCAACGTACGGGCGCGCGTGCGCGGGATGCAGTCGCACGAGGAGAGTATCGAATACGCTTCGCCAGGGCGACGGCTGGCGGTCAACCTGCGCGGGGTGGACAAAGCGGCGCTGAAACGCGGCGACGTGTTGGGCTTGCCCGGCGCATGGCAGCCGACGGTGCTGCTCGATGCCTGGCTGCGCTATCTGCCGGATGCGCAGCGCCCGCTGGAGCACAACGATCGGGTCAAGTTCTTCGTGGGCGCGGCAGAAGTCATGGGCACGGTGCGGGTGCTGGACAAAGAACAGGTGCTGCCCGGCGAAGAAGCCTGGATACAGCTCCGCCTGGATGTCCCTGTTGTATCCGCACGCGGCGATCGTTTCATCCTGCGTCGCCCGTCACCCGGCGAGACGATCGGCGGCGGGATGATCCTGGATACTGCGCCGGGGCAACGCTGGAAGCGTTTCCGTCCCGACGTGATCGCGCGCTTGCAGGCATTGCGCGACGGCGATCCGGCGCACGTGGCGCTGGTCAACCTGGCCCGGCTGGGGCAGCCGGTACCCGTGCGGGAAACGGGATTGAGCGCCGCGCAATTGGAGGCAGCGGTGGAGGCCGGGCAAGTGCGTCTGCTGGGGCAAGGGCGATGGGTGGTGCACGCGGGTACTTGGGAGCGGCTGCGCCAGCGAGTGACGCAGATTCTGGAGCGCTTTCACCGCGCCGAGCCGCTGCGTCCGGCCATGCCCCGAGATGCCCTGCGCGGGCAGATTGGCCTGGAGCCGGAGCTTTTCGAGGCGGCGCTGGCTGCATTGGCCGACGAGGGCGCGGTGAGTGTGGCGGTTGGCGGCGCGGTGCGCCTGCCCGGCCATGAGGTGCGCTATACGGCAGCGCAACAGGAAGCCATCCAACGCCTGTTGCGCGAGTTCGCGCGCGCGCCCTATACGCCGCCGACGGCTGCACAGGCCCGCGAGGTTGTCTCCGATGAGGTGTTGCTCAGCCTGGTCGAGCAGGGGCTGCTGGTGCGTATCAGCGACGATGTGCTCCTGACGCCAGAGGTGCTGCGCGAATGGATCGCCTTTGCCCGGCAGACGCTGGAGGAGGGCGATCTGCTGACCGTGGCCGTGCTGCGCGACCGTTTCCAAACCACGCGGCGCTACGCGCTCGACTTTCTGGAGCGCCTGGACGCGCTGGGGATCACTCGCCGTCAGGGAGACGAGCGTGTGTTGGCCTCCGGGCAATGGGAGCGACTGTGGCCAGACGTGTAGACTGGGCGCGTTAGCGACAGTTCATCAATTCACCCTGGCACAGCATCCCCGCTTGCGCTATAGTGTTAGCGGGGGTGTATGAGTCCCGGTGGACTTCCCGGTCTTCAAAATCGGCGGCGGGTCGCGCAGAGCGGGCCGCGATGGGTTCGACTCCCATACACTCCCGCTTTTTTTTAGTCTTCGTCCTTCTCCTGTTTCTTGCGGCGCGTCATGGCCAGGAAGCCGCCCAGTGAACCCAACGGGCCAGGCAGCGTCTCGGTGGTGGGCGCTTCTTCCCACTGACCGCTGTGGCGCTTGACGTCCCACTTTTCCCATTCGCGCCCGACTACCGCCAGGAAAGCATCGAGTGTGTCTGCGTCGCCTGCGGCCAGGGCCTCGCGCAGTTCGTCTAGCGCTGCGATGACGCGCCCCAGGTGACGGGCCAGGTTGGTCCTGTTGCGCCCGAAGGCCAGGCTGAGGTCAGCGGGCGTCTGGTAGCGCAACGCCTGGAAGGACAGCGCCAGGGTCGGGTTGACCATGCGCCGCAATTCCGGCCAGCCCTCGGACTGTTGCAACGCGTAGAAAATCGCCACGCCGATGAGGGTGGGTAGTTGCTCGGTGGCGGCGATCAGCCCGTCATGTTCCGCGGGGTCCATAAAGCGTGGCACGCCGCCAATCAGCCGGACGACATCTTCGGCCAGGGCGATCGCTTCGCTGGGGCAACTGGGATCAGGCGTGATCAGGCATTCGGCGCGGTCGAACAGCTCCGCGCTGGCGGCTTCCGGGCCGGTCTCGCATGTGAACAGCCCGGCCACGTTGACGATGGGCGTCACGCCCACCAGATAGGCTAGCGGCATACCGCGGTCGTTGGCGGGGAAGTGTTGCCTGGCCCAGGCAATGGCTGGTTCTTTCAGGTCGCCCATGTCGAGCACCACCGCGCCCGGTTTGAGCGCCGGGCCAAGGCGGGTGTAGATATCCTCCTGCTCCGCGGCTGAACTCCTGATCACGATCAAATCGGCGTTCTCGGTGGCCTTGAGCAGTTTGCGGTCGAAATTGTCTATCGCGCCCAGCTTGTGCGCGGCTTTCATGGCCTGCCCGCTGCTATCGCTGCCGATGATGGTGAAGGAATGCTGGGCCTTCGGCTGGGATTGATAGCGTTTGAGGGCCAGCGCAAACGACGTGCTGATGCGATCTAGCCCGACAATGCTCACGTGTACGTGCATGGAAACGTTCCTCTGGTTATGTGACAGTCAGGCCGAACATGCCTGCATGTTACCCTATTGTACGCGATACGGGGCCGGGGTGATCAATTCCGGTTGTCCACTTCTTGCAGTGCCAGCAGCAGGCGCTCAGTCTCGTCGCGCGGCGGGCTGGTCAGGGCCTCGGCATGGCGGCGGATCAGCGTCGCAGTCAGGGGCGAAGCGCCCGCCGCCGCGGCCATCTCTGCGCCCCAGAGCGGGTGCTGTTCGCTGACGGCGAAGGGCAGTCGCCAGCCCTGCGCTGGCCCGTTGCTCCACGCGCGGTAACGGCGCGGCGCACCCGCTTTTACCAGCACCACCAGCACTTTTTCCGGCAGAGAGAAGCGGACGCGGCTCTTGCCGACATCGTGCAGCAAGGCGGCGGTCAACAGGTCGGGGTGTGTATGCCCGGCTGCCAGCAGGTCGCGCAGCAAGCGCAGACTGTGTTGCCGCTCCGACCGGCGCATGCGTCGGTAAAGCTCATAGAGAGGTGGCGTCAGGTACTGCCGGGCCAGCGCATCATCTACCGGGCGCAGCCAGGCGAGCAGCGCGCGCACTCCCTGCCGAAATCGGTACATCGCGCTCATCGGCTCAGAAGACCGGATAGAAGCCCGTGCAGAGTTCGTAGAGGGCGTTCAGCGGCGGGCCGAGCACGGCCCACAGCAGATTGAAGCGCCCGTAGGACATGGCTCCCAGCAGGAGCAACAGCATCAGAGCGAGTGTGGTCTCGCGCTCGTATTTGACCAGCGTGCGGGCGGGTTCTGGCGGCAGCGTGCCGACCGCGATCTTGTAGCCGTCCAGCGGCGAGAGCGGGATCAGGTTGAACAGAAACAGCACCAGGTTGAACAGCACTACCGTCCCCAGTACGTTGTAGAGGAAGGTGAGCACACCCGCTGTCCCCATACCTTTCAGGATCAACTCGCCACTATCTACGAGGATGCGTTGTTGACCTTCGAACAGCCCTCCGGCGGTTAGCAGACGCACGAAAACGCCCAGCGCCAGGGCGATCAGCAGGTTCATCAGCGGCCCGGCCAGCGAGACAATCACCAGGCCGCGCTTTTCGTTGGGATAGAAGGCGCGCGGGTTCACCGGCACGGGTCTGGCCCAGCCGAAGCCGGCGAACAGTGCCAGGATGATGCCGATCGGCTCGATGTGTGCGCGCGGGTTCAAGGTCAGCCGGCCCTGATAGTAGGCAGTGTTGTCACCCAGGCGGTAGGCCGTCCAGGCGTGCGCCCATTCGTGCAGCGTGAAACCGATCACCAGGCCGATCACGCGCCCGATCAAGATTTCTGGCGAGAAGAAGTTCACAGCGTTTTCCTCAGGAAGTCCCCGTATGTCGTGATGTCAATCATGTGCCGGGGCGGCGTCGGTCTCTCCGACGATCACGCCCGCCAATGCTTCCAGCACGGTGATCACGGCGCTGTTGTCCAGTTCGCCATTTCCCATGCTCACCATCGCTTCGTAAAGCTGATGCGCCACGGCTGTCAGCGGCAGGGGAGCGTGATAGGTGCGCCCCGTGTCTATGACGATCTTGAGGTCTTTGGCCTGCATATAGGCTTTGAAGCCGGGCGACAGATCGCGCTTGAAGATTTTCGGCGGTTTGTTGTCCAGTGCCCAACACTGCGCCGCGCCTCGGCTGATCGCCTGCACGACTCGCTGCGGGTCAACTCCCGCCTTCTGGGCCAGTACCAGCGCTTCGGCCATGGCGACCATCGTCCCGGCGACCACAATCTGATTGGCAACTTTGGCGATCTGCCCGGCCCCGCTTTCGCCGACCCAGGTGATGGTCTTGCCCATCGCCTGGAACAGGGGCAAGGCGCGGTCGAAGGCTTCTTTGGGACCGCCGACCATGATGCTGAGCGTTCCGGCGCGCGCGCCAATGTCACCACCGCTGACCGGCGCGTCCAGGGTGAGCACGCCGACTCTGGCCAGCTCTGCGGCGATCTTGCGGGCTGTCTCCGGTTTGATCGTGCTGTGATCAATGTAGATCAGCCCTTCGTGCGCTCCCTCGATGATACCGTCCGGCCCCAGCACGACCTGCTCGACATCGGGGGAGTCCGGCAGGTTAGTGCACACGAAATCGCTCTGTGCGGCAACCTCGCGCGGGCAACTCGCCGGAATCGCTCCCTCGCGGGCGAACTCGTCTACGATGGCGCGGCTGCGGTTGTGCACAATGAGCGTGTGCCCCGCTTTGAGCAGGTTGCGCGCCATGCCCGATCCCATGATCCCCAGACCGATGTAACCAACTCGCGCCATGCGCTTGTCTCCTGTTGGTGAGCGACTGCAGTACCGCGGACCGTTGCCCCGTCCTAATGCGGGGCAGTTGGATTATATGCGACGAGGGCTGGGCTGTGTCAAGTGCCGCTGGCCTTGATCCAGTGTGCAATGGTAACGGGTATAATCGGGCGGCACCGGAGATGGGTAGACCTCACCGCAAGAGGTTCTAGAGGAAACATTATGCCGCTGGACGTTCGTGTAGGAGACGTGGTGCGCATGCGCAAGACGCACCCCTGCGGCAGCGATCGCTGGCGCGTGTACCGCGTGGGAGCGGATATTGGCCTGCGTTGCCTGGGCTGCGACCATCGCGTGATGCTGCCCCGCCGCAAGTTCGAGCGGGCGGTCAAGGCTGTTCTGCGCGAGGAAAGTTCGGGAGGAGGGTCGTCTCGATGAGCGCGACCGCCGTCCGCCCGACAAGTCGGACGCGAAGGGGGGCCTGAGGCTGTGTCGCGCCAGCGCATTGTTTTCCTGATGTCCGATACAGGCGCGGGACACCGCTCGGCAGCCAACGCCATCCGCGCGGCCATGGAGCAGCGCTACCCTGACCGGTACTCATTCGAGCTGGTAGATGTCTACCGATGGTATACGCCTCCCCCTTTCAAATACCTGCCGGAGCTATATCCGCGCTGGGTGAACTGGGCGCGGCATAGCTGGGGGCTGGGCTACTGGCTGGCCGACGCACGCTATCGCTCGGTGGTGGTGATGGCTGTGCTGGGACGGCTGTGGAGCAAAGGGCTGCGGCGCATGCTGGCCGAGCATCCGGCGGACGCCATAGTCTGTGTGCACGCGCTGTTCTCGCGCCCGACCATGCGCGCCCTGCGGCAGATAGGTGGAATGCGCCCGCCGTTCGTCACCGTCGTCACCGACCTGGTGACAGCGCACGCTTTCTGGTACGAACCCGCGGTAGACCGTTGCCTGGTGCCCACGCCGGAAACCTACGCGCGCGGGCTGGCGCTGGGCCTTACCCCT
>DAOTZZ010000190.1:0-7709 GCA_034433965.1 Anaerolineae bacterium | reverse complement strand
GCTCACCTCCTTTTTTTCAGTCCCTAAGTGTGCCACATGAGTCTCTTCGTTTCTAGTGTCGCCCCCTCAGCCCGCAGCGCGGGAGAAGGGGTGTCGCTCGTAGCGGCGCTGCTCTGCTGCGCCAGCGGATGACAGCGCAGGCCGTTCCCCTCGCCCCGCGACGCAGTCGCGAGGGAGAGGGAATTGAGGGATGAGGGGCAGATACCGGGCAAAAGTTCATAGCAGCCTCTGCAGCAGGGATGATGTGCTGCCAAGCCCTACTCGAAACGCGCCAGCGCATCGTCGGCGGCGGTGTCCGGCGCAGTCCCTTCCAGCACGGCCACCAGCGCTTCCTGCAGCGCCAGACTGGCGTTGTTGTTGCGCTGCGCCTCTGGCACCAGGATCGCCATCGCCAGCAAGTCCTGAGCAAACTCGGCATACTCGCGGTCATCCCACAGGCGCAAGGCGCGCGTCTGCGAGGGCAGCACGCCGAATGCTTCGGTGAACAGGCTCTGCTGGCCCACGCGCATCATCCAGGCCAGGAAGGCGTTCACCCGTTGATAGCGCTCCGGGTCCTGGGTCGTGACTACCCACATCCAGCCGTCCAGCGCGGTGATCGGCGTGCCATCAGGGGTGGGAATGGACACAGGCCGGGCGTTGGGGACGCTGTCACGCCGCCCCAGGAAGGTGAAGGTATCTACGGCCACCAGATTGCTGGCGGCGGCCACGAACTGATTCCAGTAGTCCTCGTAGCGCACATATTGCAGCAGGGCAGGGCCGAACAAACTGGCCTGTACTCCCTGCGCGTAGAATTCGAGCACATCGAGCAACGGCTGTGCGTCCAGGATGGCCGCCCCCGCCTCGTCCACCAGCCGTCCCCCTGCCGCGCGATATTGCAGCAACAGCGTCCAACTGATGGGAATGGCTCCTGCCGGAAAGAGATACGGTGTCCTGGTCGCCAGAATGTCCTCGAAAGAGGTCGGCGGCACAGCCATCGCCGCCGGACGGTAAGCGGCGTGCACCACATTGAGCACATAGGGCACGCCATAGAGCACGCCGTTGATCTCGCCCAGGGAGCGCACTCCCGGCAACAGGTTGTTGTCGGCCAGATCGTCGGGTAGCCAGTCGTCCAGTGCCACGATCAACCCTTCGTTGGCGGCGGTGATCATGTCGGCGCGGCGCATGAGCGTCAGGTCGGGCAGCACGCCGGGCGCGACCGGCTCCGCTGTGCGCAGGGTAGGCAGAATCCCTCCCAGGCCGCTGCTGCGCTTGCGGCGCACTTCCAGGGTCAGCATGGGGTACGCCTGGGCGAAACCGTCCCACTGCGCCTGCAACGTCTCCAGCGCCAGTTCGTCATTCTGGGGATAGAGTTCGTCCGGCCACCACACCCGCACGGTTTCAGGGGCAGGCGTGGGCGTGCTCTGGGTCTGCATGGAAGCACCGGCGGGGCGGAGGGCGCGCTGTTCTTCTGCTTCGAGGGTGAAGCCCGTCAGCATGACCGTGGGCGAGGGCGCGGCGGTAGCAGTCGCCGTGCTCTGTGCCAAGGGTAACAGGCTCGCGCCACAGGCCGCGATCCCCACGGCGAGCAGGGTTGCCAGAGCGGTGAAAGTCACGATCTGTCGTGACATGCGTCTTGCTCCTCAGACCACAGCGGCCCGCCCAAGCGTCGGCGCTAGGCCAGGTCGCGCATGACCCGCTCGACCATCTGCGCCAGGGTATTCAGGTTTTCTACCGTCAGGTCGGGGTCAGGGATGAAGATGCCAAACTGTTCCTGCACAAAGACGCCAAATAGCGCCAGCGAGAAGGAGTCCACCAGCCCGCCGGTGATCAACGGTTCGTCGTCTTGCAGGTCATACGTCGGCATGCGGATCATGTCGTTGAGCACAAAGGCCCGTAGCCGCTCGCGCACTTCGCTGCGATCCATGCTCGCTCCTTGGCACACGGTGTCCCGATGCGGTCACGGTTATATCGTGTGTGGCGCGGCTGGGCAACCTGTGTTCATCGCTCTGTCTCCTGCACGCCAGACTGTCATCTCGGTCTTCCCCTCGACAACAAAGCGCCGTTCACTGGGCAGGACGGCGCTTCTACTGACCTGGCAGAGGGGAGATGTCTCAGCGCGAGCGGATAGACTCCAGCAGACGGCGCGTCTGTTCGCTCGGCGCGATCTTGAACATGCGCTGCAGTGTGCGTTCCAGGTGCCGGTATTGGGCGATGGCGTCATCAATGCGCCCCTGCTGATGATAGATCATCATCACGTCGCGGTGCACGTCCTCCCAGTCCGGCTTTTCGCGCAGCGCGCGCAGCAGGTAGCCCAGCGCTCGATCCAGTTCGCCGCGGCGCTGATGGTAGCGCCCCAGGTTGATCAAAGCCTGCGTGTATTTGCTCTGCAGTTCCTCGCGACGTTGCTGTACCCAGGGGACTTCAATATCGGCCAGGAACGGAGCGCGATAGAGCTGCACGGCCTTGTACCACAAGGCGGGCGCTTCGTCCTCGTATTCGATGGCTGCGCTGAGGGCGGATTCGAACAGGCGCACGTCGTAGTGCAGGCTGAGTTTGGGCGACGGCACGTAAAAGCCCGCGTGATAGCTGGTCAGTTCATGGCCCAACCGCTCGGAGACCTTGCGCTTGGTGACATGAAAGACGTTCGTGGCTTCTTTGACCCCCATCTTCGGCCAGAAGACGCTGAAAATCTGGTTGCGGGTGACCATGGGGTGATCCACGAAGTAGAAGAACAGGTAGCGGGGCAGCGACCCTTCCCAACTGATGATCGGTCGCCCATTCATGTAGACATGCCCGCCAGAGAGGGCGAAGACCTCTAGTTGCGCCCGCCCTTCTTCGTCGCCGAAGATGCCGCCGTTCATCGCCCGGTCATTGCCCAACACCGCTGCCCGCCCAAAGCGCACCAGGTCGCTCCAGGGCTGCACGTCGAGCAGACGGGCATTGATCGCCACCTGGCCCCCGGCAGGCAATTTGTCGGCCAGGGCGCGGAAGAAGCGCCCGGCAGCAATGTCGAACGTCAGCAGATCGAACTGATCCAGCAACAGCAGGAAGGGCGTGCCCAGCGCCTGTTCCAGGTCGGCGGCCAGCGCCGCGGCCAGGTCTTCGGGGCGGGCTTTGGCGTCGAGCGCAGCCTGTGTCTGCGCGCCGAAGGGCACGGGCAACGTGATGTCGGTGATCAGATGCCGCAGCCAGTCGGTCAATGTCGTGTCTCCCGCACCCAGGGAGTAGTACACGACCTGATGGGGGTAGCTATCCAACAACAGCGCCACCAGCGCTGCCCGGCTACGATGACGGGGATAAATCAACAGAAAGGGGTGGTCGTGAAGCCGCTGCTCAAGAAGCGGGCGAGTCGTCTCAGCCAGGATTTCTAGATATGCGGGCATGGTTACCTCTTTTGCCTAAGGCGGATACACTGTACCGCCGGCCCATGAGTCCCCACCCCTGGCATACTAGCGGTATTACGAATGATAGCTTGTCTAGAGAGAATGGTTAATCAGTCTGACAGCTTAGTATCTTAATTATGCCAGTGGTCAAATTCTATGTCAACGGCTGTTTAAGCCAATCTAGCCTCAGCACAGAATGATATGGTAGATCAGGGCGGCCAGACCGTCAACAACAGGCAAACAGGCAAAAGATAGGTGTGTGCAGATTCCGGGGCAGAGTTCAGCACCGAGGCGCGGGAATTCTCTGCGGTTCAAGACCTCTGCCCCCATACGCGAATATATCACAGGGGAACAGCGAGCGCCCCTGTCTTTCTGGCACGGTCTGTGGTAAAAATGGCGGCGTTGCCCGCGCGGTTGTCCAGGTGGCGCGGGCTGTTCACGCAGGATAATTCCATGACCGAGCGAAAATCTCCCCGCCAATTCAATACGCTCACCGACTACATGCGTTACCGCACCGGCGGACTGACCTCTGCCGTGGGGCGCTGGCTGCATGCGCGTGGCGTGCACCCCGACCTCATCACTTTCGTGGGGCTGCTGGTTGTGGCGGCGGCAGCCCTGTTGGCGTCGCAAGGCGAGTTCTTCTGGGCGGCGATCGTCATCATCGCCGGTGCGCCGCTGGACGCCGTGGACGGCGCGGTGGCCCGTGCCATGGGCCGCACCGACAAGTTCGGCGCGCTGTGGGATTCGGTGCTGGATCGCTATGCGGACGGCTTCCTTTTCACCGCCCTCGCCTACTATTACAGCAAAGCCGGCAATCAGACGGCGATGCTGCTGGCGGTGTTGGCCTTGCTGGGCACCGAACTGGTCAGCTATGCGCGGGCGCGGGCTGAGGGCATAGACATTGACTGCAAGGTGGGCCTGTTCACGCGCATGGAGCGCATGGTGGTCATCCTGGCGATGCTGCTCACCGGCTACGTGGTCGCCGGACTGTGGATACTCGCCATCGGCACCAACTTCACCGTGGCGCAGCGCGTGTGGCACGTCTACCGCGTCATCCAGCAAAGAAAACGGGAGGAACGCGCATGACCTTTCACCGGCGCGGCCTGGAGATTGGCCCATTCAACCTGTTCGGCCTGGAGATCAACCCGACCTTTCACTGGTACGGGCTGATCATTGTTGGCGGCATCCTGGCAGCGGCGTTGCTGGTGAGCTGGATGGCCCGCCGCGAGAAAGACAAAGACCCCGAACACGTATGGAATGGCCTGATCTGGGTGGTGGCGCTGGGAGTGATCTTCGCGCGGCTGTGGCATGTGCTGTTCCCGTCCATCTCGTCGGTGGAAGCCGGGCGCACGGCAGAATGGTATCTCACCCATCCTTTCGATCTGCACGACGGCCCTTTTATCATCTGGAGCGGGGGGCTGTCCATCTTCGGGGCGGTGATCGGTGGGACGCTGGGCGCGATACTCTACGCTCGCAAACATCGCCTCGATGCGCTCGGCTGGCTGGACATGGCGGCAGTGTCTGTGCCTCTGGGACAGGCCATCGGGCGTTGGGGCAACTACGTCAACGAAGAACTCTACGGCAAGCCGACCGACCTGCCCTGGGGACTGCACATCAGCAATCCGCCTCCCGAATACGCGCCGGGCACGCGCTTTCACCCCCTCTTTCTCTACGAATCGCTGTGGAACCTGCTGGCGACGGCGGTGTTGCTCTTCGTCTGGCTGCGCTACCGCGACCGGCTGAAGAAGGGCGACTTCTTGTTGTTCTACCTGATCTCCTATGGCACGGTGCGCTTCTTGCTGGAGTTCTTGCGCATCGAGGTGACGCTGGCCGGCGGGGTCAACGTCTCGCAGGCAGTCAGCGCGGCTATGGTGATCGGGGCGGCGCTGCTGTTGCTGGTCCGTCACCGGGCCGCGTTGCTGCGCCGCGCGTGATATTCAGACAAAATTCACGCGCCCCCCTCTTGGAACTGTTCCTTCTGACGCTTACAATCGAAGGCAGGAGTCTTGAGTCTGGAGTTTTGAGTTGGGTCAGTCCCGGCATAGGGGCTCTCACTCAAGACTCGCGACTCCAGATTCCCGACGCTCAACTCAGGACTCCCGACTCATCATGATCGAGACGTTCGAACTCACCAAAGACTTTCGCGACTTCCGCGCCGTTGATCGCGTGACTTTCACCGTCGAGCCGGGGACGATCTTCGCCATCCTGGGGCCAAACGGCGCGGGCAAAACGACAACTGTGCGGATGCTCACCTCCATCCTGCAGCCGACGGCGGGTTGGGCGCGCGTGGCGGGCTATGACGTGGTTGCTCAACCGGCAGCGGTGCGCGCCGCGGTGGGCGTGCTCACCGAGCAACACGGTCTCTACGAGCGCATGAAGGCCGACGAATACCTGGATTTCTTCGCCCGCATCTATGACCTGCCTGCCGACGTGCGGCGGACGCGCCCGCGCCAGTTGATGGAGCACTTCGGCCTGGGCGATGCGCTCGACAAACGTCTGGGCGAATATTCGAAAGGCATGAAGCAAAAGCTGGCCCTGGTACGGGCCATGCTGCACGATCCGCCCGTGCTGTTGCTCGATGAACCGACGTCGGCCATGGACCCGCAGAGCGCCAAGCTTGTCCGCGAGGCAATCAAAGAGCTGCGGCGGGCCGAGCGCACCATTGCCATCACCACGCACAACCTGATCGAAGCGCAAGACCTGGCCGACCGCATTGCCGTCATTCGCCAGGGACGCATCATCGCCAACGGCACCTTCCGCGAACTGGCGCAGCGCTTCACCGGCACGCCGCTCATGGAGCTGCACCTGACACAGCACCTCAATGGAGCGTTGGAGCTGCTGCAAGACATGGTGACGGTCGTGGAGACAGGCGATTGCTGGCTGCGCTATCAGGCTCCCGATCCGGCGGCGATCAATCCGCAGGTGATCCGTCGCCTGACCGGGGCCGGGCTGGACATCGTCACGCTCAGCGAGGTGTCGCGCACGCTGGAAGAGGTCTATCTGCAGATCGTGGCCGAGGATGAAGGAGTGACGGCCCATGAGCAGTCTGGCTGATCGCATCGAGCAGCGCCCCGCGCTTGCCGAGGCCCCGCCGCGCCCGCTCCGGACGGTGGTCACGCGGACGTTGCGCAACGCCCTGATCGTCACCCGCCGCGAAGTGCGCGATAGCCTGCGCGACTGGCGGATCATGGTGCCCATCTTCATCCTGACGCTGATCTTCCCGCTGCTGGCGAACACCCTGACGCGCATCTTCACCAGCTTCTTCGAGAATAACGGTGCCCAAGAACTGCTGCCCGCCCTGTTGCCGTTGATGCCGATGGTGGTGGGCTTCTTCCCGGTGTCCATCTCGCTGGTGATCGCGCTGGAAACCTTCGTCGGCGAGAAGGAGCGGCGGAGCCTGGAGCCGTTGCTCTCCACCCCGCTGACCAATACCGAGCTATACCTGGGCAAGACCTTCGCCGCCATGCTGCCCCCCTTGCTGGCCAGCTATACTGGCATGGCCATCTACATGGGCGGCCTGATCCTGGGCGAACAACAGTGGCGGCCCTCGCTGACGCTGGTGGTGCAGATCGTGCTGCTGACCACCGTGCAGGCGCTGGTGATGGTGACGGGAGCAGTGGTCGTCTCCAGCCAGACGACGTCAACCCGCGCCGCCAACCTGCTGGCGAGCTTCATCATCATCCCCATGTCCATGCTGGTGATGCTCGAAGCGACGATCATGGTGCAGCCACACCGGCGCTATCTGCTGTGGTTCATTATGGTCGGCGTGCTGGTGACCGTGATCCTGCTGGAGCGCATGGGCGTGCGCATCTTCAACCGCGAAGAACTGCTGGGGCGCGCCCTGGATCAACTCAACCTGCGCTGGGTGGGGCGCACCCTGTGGCGGGGAATTCGCGGGCCAGCGGAAGGCAGGTTTTCGCTCTGGCGCTGGTACCGGGGGGGTGTATTCCCGGCGGTGCGCTCCCTGCGAAGCAGCATGGCAGTGGTATTGATCTGCCTGGCGGCGGCGGTCGTGGGCGGGTGGATCGCCGCCTATCACTGGCGAATCCCGCTCGACGACTTCGAGTCCAACGACGCAGCCCTGCTCGATAACCTGCGCACCTGGTTCGACCTGGGGCAGAACAACCCGCACCTGGTCATAATGGCACTGGTGCAGAATACCCGCGTACTGCTGGCGGCGACCCTCCTCGGCCTGTTCACTTTTGGCGTGCTGGCGCTGGTGCTGGTTGCTGTGCCGTTCGGCATTCTGGGCTTTGTGCTGGGTCAGGTCATCCAGGCCGGACTCAGCCCGCTGCCGTTCCTGCTGGCGGTGATCCCACACGGCATGTTGGAAGTGCCCGCCATCGT
>DAOTZZ010000189.1:0-19130 GCA_034433965.1 Anaerolineae bacterium | reverse complement strand
CCACGCCCGGCCTATGCGCGACTGCTTGAGGCGTGTGGAGAAGAAAGCAATGACGCCCACGCCGAACAAGACCAGATAGACCATCCACAGATAGCCTACGGGGCCAGTTGCGCCAGCGGGCAGCGGGCGCGGAATCTCCAGCACGCCCTGCGGGCCGCCAGTGTAGTCGCGCAGGTTGGTGAACAGCAGGCGGATGATCTCGCCGAAGCCGAGCGTCACGATGGCCAGGTAGTCACCGCGCAGCCGCAGCACCGGAATGCCCAGCATGATGCCCGACAACATGCCCGCAATGATGCCCACGATGATGCCAATCACGAAGGGCGAAGCATTGTGGAAAAGACGCTCGTAGATCGCCGTGCCCTCCAGGGCCGAGGCCACGATCACGCTTAGCGCGATGGCGATCACCGTCAGCAGGGTGGCGAAGCCATTGCCAGGGTACGATGGGAAGCGCACCAGCGGGGGACGACGGTGTGCCCAGGAGCGGTGATCAGCGTTGCGGCGCTGCCACCAGCGCACGCCCACTAGCACTACCAGCAGCGTGACGATGACGGTGATAGGAATCCAACCGGCCAGTTTGATCACCATCTCGTCGTTGCCGGCGAACTTCAGACCGGCGGGTTGCCCATCCGGACCAGTCTTGATCTGATTGGACGACAGGAAGGCATAGGCATAAGCGCCCAGGGCGAAGAAAGCCACATAGCCCAGGTCGAGCAGGCCCGCGTACCCCACCACGATGTTCAGCCCCAGGCCGAGCATGATGTTGATGCCCACGATGGTCATCACGTCGTTCTGGCTCTGGTTGAGGAAGAGCGGCATGAGCAGCACCACCAGCAGGGCCTGCGTGCCCGCGAACTGCACCTCAAAGCGACCGGGCGTGCGCAACGCCAGGGCGTTTTGCACCGCCAGCAGCACACCAATGCCCAGCAAGATCACCGTGCTGAGCGTCTCGCTGCCGCGCAGCGCACGGGACGTGGCGACGAAGTAAATGTCGCTGCTCGCTACGCGCCACAGGCCCACCGCGGTCAGCAGGGCGATCAGGCCCAGGCACACCCCCAGCCGCGCCGGATAGTTGAGGCCCTTGTCGCTGGGTTGAGCGGCGCGCACGGCCACCAGCCCCCACAAGATAATGCCGAAGCCAATCAGCAGTTGCACTTCCTGCGCGCTGCCGCCCAGGTCAATGATCGGGTTAAGCACGCTGTAGGTGGCTTTGCTGGCGTTGTACAGACCGTGACCGACCGTCAGCCACAGCAGCGCGAAGAAAGCGAGCGGCAACAGCAGGACGCCGTTATGCGCTGCCGGGCTGGTAGAGAGATAGGCGCGGGCGGCTTTCCAGCGCTGTCCCGCGCGCGCCGCCAGAAATACCCAGCCCAGCAACGTACCGGCCACGCCCGCAACGATCAACGCGATCAGGAAGCCATAGAAGCCACCGATGATCAGGTTGACGCCGAGCACCTCCAGCCCTGTTTTCTCGTCGAAGGTCAGGCGCATGGGGTTGGTGCGCAGCGGTTTGCCCTCCGGATATTGGCCGGTGAGCGGGTCGCGGGGCGGGTTGGGGAACAACTGCGACGCAGGCACGCCGGAGAGCACTGTCGTCGTATCGGTCGTGACAGATGGGAAATAGTTGGCGACGTTGACGCCGCGCTCCTGCCAGCGGTTGATCAGCGCCATCAGCAGGTAGGCCAGCAGCGCAGCTACCAGGCCCAACACCAGGGCGTTGCGTAGCATATGCCACAGTCCGCGCCCGTGCAGACGGCGTGCCAGCCGCATCCCAAAGATGAACGGCACCAGCAAGATGGCAAAGAGGGCGATATTGCGCAGGTTGACCGGAATGCCCAGCAAGATCAGGAAGATCACCAGCACGCCGCTGATGAAACCGGCGTTGATTCCCGCGCGCACAGAGCCAAGGAACTGTCGGATGCGTGTTTGCAGCATGGCCTACACCTTCTTTTCTGCCAACACTTCGCCGAAGATACCGGTAGGCCGGAAGATGAGCACGAGCACCAGCAGGCTGAAGGCGATCACGTCCTTATACTCTGCCGGAATGCCCAGCATGGTCGGTCCCAGCGCTTCCACCAGTCCCAGGAAGAAGCCACCGAACATGGCGCCGGGGATGTTGCCGATGCCGCCCAATACCGCCGCCGTGAACGCTTTGAGGCCAGGGATGAAACCGGCGCGGAAATTGAACGACTGATTGTGGAACCCCATCATCACGCCGGCTGCACCCGCCAGCAACGCGCCCAGGGCGAAGGTGATTACAATCACCTGATCCACATCCACGCCCATCAGGGCTGCCGTCGGCTTGTCTTCGGCCACGGCGCGCATGGCCCGCCCCGTCTTGGAGCGCTGCACGAAGAGGTACAGGAAGACCATGAGTAGCAAGGAGAAGATGACGATGATGATACCGGTCTTGGTGACGGGAATGGTGCCCAGATCGCCCAGGCGCACGTCAATGGTGCCGTCAATCAGTTTGGGGCGGCTGTAGGCGCGTTTGGACGGGCCGAAGACGTTGAGCATGGTCTGTTGCAGGAAGAACGATGCGCCGATGGCGCTGATCAGCGGCGTCAGGCGTGGTGCACCGCGCAGCGGGCGATAGGCAATGCGCTCGACGGTGACCGCCACCAGCATCGAGACGATCATCCCCACGGCCACAATGAAGAGCAGCGCTACGATGGTCGTCACCACTTCGTAGATGTGCGGGGCGAAGCCGCCCAGCGCCTGCAACAGCCCGTAGCCGATCAGCGCACCGATCAACAGGCGGAAGGGCAGGCTGAGCAGCGTCAGGAACCAGGTGGGGTCGGGTTCGGCGGCACGGGCAGTGTGACGGCGTCCGGCACGGGCTGCCAGCGTCTCCAGGGGCAGGAAAAGGATGGCAAAGAACAGGGGCAACAGCACTCCGGCCACACTGGCCGCACCTACCTCGAACGTGCCGCCGCCGGTCTCGATCACGTAGGTCAGCGCAAACCAGCCGCCGAAAGTGCCCATGACCAGCACTTCGCCGTGCGCGAAGTTGATCATGAACAGGATGCCATACACCAGGGTATAGCCCAAGGCCACCAGGGCGTACATGCCGCCCAGCACCACCCCGTTGACCAGTTGCAGGCCCCACAGCGTGATGGGGAAGCGAGCCGGATCGGCTTCGATGACCGTGACCACGCGGATGGAAGCTGCCAGGAAAAGCAACACGCCCAGGTAGTTGATGATCACCCGCGTCGAGGAGGTCGCTTCTTCGCTGCGCGCCCGCGCGTAGAGCACTGCCCCCAGGCCCACCAGCCCGATCAGCGCATAGCCCCACAGAAGGATGCCCAGCCAGTCCCCGATGCGGACGTAGATTTCGTCTGGCGGCGAACCGAACAGCTTGGCATTGACCGCAATGACCCAGAAGATGCGCAGGACGGCGATCAGCGCCCCCCAACCGAGATACTGGCCGCTAAGCCGATCGGCATTGAGTTCGATGCGTTCCAACCGGCGAGCCTGTGTGATGTGCGCCATCCAGACCTCCCTCCCCAGGGCACTTGAGGCCCGCGCCAAGCCAGAGCTACCCTCAGGAATGCGCCACAAGACACTTTGCCAGACCCAGCGTGCGGGGTCTGCAGATTAGGGCGAAATTGTACCAGCGCCACAAGCAAAACTCCAACTTATGGCGCTGGTACGCTACGAACCGCTCAGGTCCGCCTGGATCACAGGCGGGCTACTCGACTTCCATCTCCAGCAGGTTTTCCGGCACTTCCACCGGCACGAACTCGCCGTCTTCCACCACATAGATGTTGAAGACAGTCGCACCGCAGTCACCGTTCTCGGTGCAGGTGAGAACGCCCGTCAGACCCTCGTAATCCTTGGTCTCGCGCACCGCCTTGATGAGCGCTTCGCGATCGATCACCAGGTTGCCGTCGGCGTCCACTTCGGCCACCTTCTCCAGCGCGGCGAAGATCAGGCCCGCGGCGTCAGCAGCATGGTAGTGGAACGGGCCGAGGAAGTCTTCAGTCGGGTTGATGCCGAACAGTTCTTCGTAGCGAGCGTCCCAGTCTTCGTAGACGAGCTGTGGTGGGAAGCTGGCGTAGGTGCCTTCAGCCGCCGCGCCCGCGCCGTCAATGAACGCCTGGCCGAAGATGCCATCCGGGCCGAAGAAGATCGCGTTCTGCAGGCCGACATCGTTCTTCTGCGGAGCCAGCAGCACGGCCTGCTGCTCATACCCGCCGAAGAAGATCACTTCCGGTTCCAGCGCCACCAGGGGAGTCAGGATAGGCCGGTAGTCCTGATCTTCGGGGTTGATGCCTTCGAAGGCCACCACTTCGCCACCCAGCCGCTTGAATTCCTCGGCCACAGCAGTGGCCAGGCCCAGCCCGTAGGTGTCGTTGTCGTGCAGCACGGCGATCTTGCGCGCGCCCAGAATCTTATAGATGAAGTGGGCGTCGAAGACCCCCTGCACGCTGTCCAGCGGGGCGACGCGGTTGATGACGGTCAGGCCGCGCGAAGTCACTTCCGCCGCCGTCGCGCTGGGCGACACCATCACGATGCGCGCCTCTTCGTAGACGTTGGAGGCGGCGATGGTCGCGCCGGAGCAGATATGGCCTACCACGGCCACGACCTGCGGGTCAGAGGCAATGCGGTTGGCGACAGTCGTCGCGTCGTCACCGGTGCAGCGGTCGTCCTCGACGAACATCTCGACTTCAAAGCCCTTGATGCCACCCTTCTCGTTGAGGAACGACAGAGCTGTCTGAGCGCCCTGAGCAATGTCCAGGCCGAACTCAGGGATGGCGTTGGTCAGATCGGTGGCCACCGCGATCTTGATCTTCTCGCCGGGCTTGACCACCACCTTGCCGCCTTCCTGCGCCTGGACAGGCAACACGGCGATCAGCAACAGGGCGGTGATAACCAGGAACAGCAGTTTCTTACGCATGGTCTAATCTCTCCTCAAGTGCTCTGGTGTGTGACCCAGACGGGCCTTTTGTGTGACACTGTGCTCTGCGGAACAAAAGACGAACAGTCTGCTGGCAGGTGTTTCGACAATGACCAAACTCCGAAGTCACCTCCTTTGCCCCAAGCGCTCCATTGGCACGGTCGAGCGATCACGCTTCATTACTTCCTGGCTGGCTTACACAGGCCACCAGGAAACCGGAAAAAAGGAAAGACACACTTGAGAAAGGATGCCTTATGTTAGCAAGATTGCTCAATATGTGTCAAACCAAAACAATTACACACAGCATCCTGCCCAGGCAATAGGCGGAATACTTCTGTGTATCTGCAATTGTACGGCATGGTTCGGCCAGGGTCTTGTTCAAATTGCACAAGATCGCCGCTGTGGCACAGGGAAACGCCCGATATTGTGGCAAAATCAGAGCGGGTTGCCCTCTTCTATAGACATTTCTATATTCCCCTGAGCAAAACCCTTGACTTGCGCTATAATGAACATGCTGTGCGCAGACGTCGGGCGATGTGGCCGGTGACAGTGTGTGGCTGCACAGCCGTAGAATTGCTGCATTTTAGTCTGGAGGAGATGTTTCTATGAACGCACGTCGTGTTGGTTTGTTGCTCATCGTGGCGCTGATGCTGGTGTTGGCGTTGCCAGCCCAGGCCCAGGAAGGCGAAGTGGCGATCAAGGCCCTGCCCTGCAAAGAGCCGGGCAAGCTCACTATGTGGGTCTGGGACGAGAACTGGGCCAAGATCATTGGCGACTCTATCGAACTGTGGAAGAGCGAATATTGCCCCGGCGCTGAGGTAGACCTGCAGGTACAGCCCTGGGGTCAATATTGGGATCTGCTGAAGACCAACGCCGCGGGCGGCGAACTGCCGGATGTCTTCAACATGTCGCAGCCGTTCTTCTACTTCTATGCGGTCAATGGGGCCGTGCTCAACCTGCAGCCTTACTGGGACGAGTTCGGTGTAGACACCTCGATCTGGGGCAGCGGTTTGGTGGGGCCGTATCGCTGGGGCGAGAACGGTGACCTGTATGCTGCACCGGTCAACTGGGACACCATCGCCGTCTTCTACAACAAGGACATGTTCGACGCCAAGGGCCTGGCCTATCCCACTGCCGACTGGACGTGGGACGACTTCGCTGCCTATGCCGAAGCGCTGACCGACCCGGAAAACGATGTCTATGGTGCGGCGGTGTACGCTGAGTATCAGGCCGGCTATCCCAACTGGATTGCCGCTACCGGTGAGACCCCTGTCGTAGACGCAGCGCGCACCGACTGCACGCTCGACAACCCCGGCAGCCTGGAGGCGCTCAACTTCCTCAAGGGCCTGTACGACAAAGGCTATATGCCGTCGGTGTCGGTGATGGGCGGTACCTCGGCGGACGATGCCTTCAACTTCTGGGCGTCGGGCAAGGTGGCGATGATCACGGGCGGATCGTGGAAGCTGACGCAGGCGTTGCAAGAAGTGCCCTTCAACTGGGACGTGGTACAACTGCCCAAGCACCCGCAGACCGGACGCAGCCGCTCGATCGTGCACGCGGTGGGCTATGTGGCTTCGGCGCGCACGGCCAACCCCGACCTGGCCGCCAACCTGATCCTGTTCCTGGCCAGCGACGAAGGTCAGAGGTTCTTCGCTGAGGGTGGCAACGTGGCCCCGGCCAACCCCTCGCCCGCCATCCAGCAACTGTGGATCGACTCCTTCGGCGAGACCGACGTCAACATCCAGGCGTTTGTGGACGCCACCTATGATTCGCAGGGTGTCACCGTCTTCGAGGAAATCTGGGACGTGATGAACACCGAGCTGGTGGTGAAGATCTTCGATCTGAACATGAGCGTTGAGGACGCCGTCGCCGAGACGTGCGAAGTGATCAACGCTCAGTTGCCCTAGGCGCACTCGTTCGTTGCCCGCCGGGGAGCGGGACGAGCCTGCTCCCCGGCTTTGTTTGCCCATGTCCACCATACGACTGTTTCCAACGCACGGGCGCTCGTGGCTGACGCGACCCCTCAACTGGCTCGGCCCCACCCCGCTCAGCCGACGCAAGGCGTTGTGGGGCCTGGCGCTGATCGCTCCCAACACGCTGGGACTGTTTTTCTTCTTCGGCATTCCGGTGCTGATGGCGTTTTCTACCTCGTTGCAGGAGTGGAACGCCATCCGGCCAGCGCGTTTCATCGGTCTGGACAACTTCGAACGTCTGATACAGGATGACAAGTTCGCCCAGGCGCTGACCAACACCTTCAAGCTGATCGGCCTGGTCGTGCCGCTGGAAGTGGGGCTGGCACTGGGGGTGGCTGTGCTGCTCAATCTCCCCTTGCGCGGACGCAACCTGCTGCGCACCGCCTACTTTCTGCCGGTGGTGACTTCGACCGTCGCCGCATCGGTGGTGTGGACGAGCATCTTCCAGCCGCGCTACGGCATTCTCAGCCAGGTCCTCAAGCCGCTGGGCCTGGGCGATACCAACTGGCTGGTAGACCCTGGCCTGGTGTTGATTCCGGTGGCAGTCGTCGCCATCTGGCAGCGGCTGGGCTTCGACATGGTCATCTTCCTGGCTGGCCTGCAGGCCATCCCGCACGAGCTATACGAGGCGGCGCGCATTGACGGAGCCGGTCGCTGGGGGCGCTTCCGTCACGTGACCCTACCCATGCTCTCGCCGACGACGTTTCTGGTGGTGGTGCTGGCGATCATCAACGGTTTCCAGATATTCGACCAGGTCTATGTGATGACCCTGCGCACGGTGCCCGGTGGCGTAAGCGGCAGCGCTACCACCCTGGCCTACTACCTCTATCGGCGCGCCTTCACGCATTCTGAATTCGGCTACGCCTCGGCGATAGCGCTGGTGCTGTTCGCGCTGATCTTGCTGGTGACGGTGTTTCAACTCGCCGTTCAGCGCTATTGGGTGTACTACGAAGCGGAGAGCGAAAAGTGATTGCACGACGAGTCAGGCGGCGCAGGAGCGGGCCGCGCGACCTGACGGTACCCATTCAGCTATTCTCTTACGCTGTGCTGCTGGCCGGGGCGGTGATCATGATCCTGCCCTTCCTGTGGATGACCTCCACAGCCTGCAAGCCGCCGGTGGAACTGAACAAAATACCGGTGCGCTTCCTGCCGCAGAACGCGGTCTGCCGCCAGAACCTGGACACACTCTACGACACGTCGCCGCACTTCAACCGCTATCTGCTCAACTCCGCCATCGTCACCATCGGGCGCACGCTGGGGCAACTGGTCACCTGCTCGCTGGCCGCCTATGGCTTCGCCCGCTTCCGCTTTCCGGGGCGCAACCTGATCTTCGCCCTGTGCCTGGCGCTGCTGATGGTGCCTTTCCAGGCCATCCTCATCCCCGAATATATGCTGATCCGCAAACTGGGCTGGCTGAACAGCTTCAAGGCGTTGATCGTGCCGGGGACGTTCAGCGCGTTTGCCTTGTTCCTGCTGCGCCAGGCATTCCTGCAAATCCCCCTGGAGATTGAAGAGGCGGCGATCATAGACGGGGCGAACCCGCTGCGCGTGTTGTGGCATGTCACGCTGCCGCTGTCGGTGCCCGCGCTGGCTGCGTTCGCTGTGATCACCGTGCAGGCGGCGTGGAACGATTTCCTGTATCCGCTGGTGGTCTCCAGCACACCCGATACGCGCGTGGTGACGATCGGCATTGCCCTGCTGCAAGGCGAACGGCGCACTCCCTACAACCTGTTGATGATGGGCTCGTTCCTGGCGACCGTGCCCATGCTGTTCCTGTTCCTGGCCATGCAGCGCTATTTCATCGCTGGTATCGCGCTGGGCGGTGTCAAGCGCTAAAGGCCGTTATGAACTTTTGCCCGGAGTTTTCCCTCACCCCTGCGCCCCTCTCCCTCGCGGCTGCATCGCGGGGCGAGGGGAGAGACTTCGGAAGTCTGGCTGTGGTCTCTGTGCCCTCTGCGGTGATTTTCCGCCTGTGCTGGTGACCGTACCACTTTTGGAGAACTGCTCGTGGAATACGACGTTTTCGTGCCTGGCGATTATTTCTTCGACCTGATCTATACCGGCCTGCCCGAATTCCCGATGTTGGGACGCGAGGTCTACGCCCAGGGGATCATTGCCACAGGCGGGGCCATGTTCATCACCGCTACCTCGCTGCATCGCCTGGGGGTGCGAGTGGGCTGGGCGGCCTGCTTCGGCAACGACTACTACAGCCAGTATGTGCGTGGGCTGGCACTGGCCGAAGGGGTTGATCTGTCGCTGGCCTGTGAGGTGGACAAGCCCTACCGCAGAGTCACTACCTCGATCCCCTTCCAGGGCGAGCGCGCCTTCGTCACCTACTACGACCCGCCGCCGATTGACCTGGACGCGCACTGGTTGGCGGCCATGCGGCGCTGCTCGTTCAAACATCTGCATCTGGGCGGGATCATGTCGCTGGAACGGCTGACCCCTCTGGTTGAGGAAGCGCGGGCACATGGCGCAACCGTTTCGATGGACTGCCAGGACGTGCCCAACCTGCCGGAAGCCTGCACCTGGCCGCGCCTGCTGAATCTGGTGGACATCTTCATGCCCAACGCCCGCGAAGCGTTGCTCATCAGCGGCACCAGCGCGGTTGAGAGCGCGCTCTACCGCCTGATGGAGTGGACGAAGATCGTGGTGGTGAAAGATGGGGCCAACGGCGCGTGGATCGGCACTGAGGGCACGATCATCCATGCGCCCGCCGTCAACGCCGGGCCAGCGGTGGACACGACCGGCGCAGGCGACTGCTTCAACGCGGGTTTTCTGCTGGGCTATGTGGTCGAGCACGCCCCGCTGGAGCGGTGCGCCCGCTACGCCAACATCTGCGGTGGTCTATCGGTGACGCAGGTGGGCGGAGCAACTGCCGCGCCCACCCGCGCCGAACTCGATGCCTGGCTGGCTCGCCTGGGCGACTGAGGATCATTACAGGTTGAGATCGTCGTTGCTGCCGCTGTGATAGTGGGCCAGGATCGCCTGGGCCACGGCTTCTGGCGGTTTGGCATCGGCGGGCACCCTGAATGGCGCATTTTGCCACAGGGCGGTGCTCACCGCGCCAGGGCGCACCACAGCGAAGCGCTGACGCCGGTTTTCTTTGCGTAGCACGGTCACCAGCGTTTCCAGTCCGGCTTTGGCGGCGGCATACGCGCCCATCTTGGGCAAGGTGACGTGATCAACGTACGCGCCGATGAAGGCCATCAGCCCGCCCTCATTGAGCAGGTACAGGCTGTGACTGGCCGCCAGGAATGCGCCGGTCAGGTTGCTGGCCAGCACAGCATCCCAATCGGGCACGCTCATCTTCTTGAGCAATTCCGCGCGTAGCTCGCCTGCGGCATAGACGGCCAGTTCCACGCCCTGCGTCTCGTGGGCCAGCAAGGTACTCGCCTCCTTGACACTGGCCGGGTTGGCCGCATCGAACGAACATGCAAAGCTGGCCTGCGCGGGTATACGCGCCACATCGCGGGCCACCGCCAGCACGCGCCAGCCAGCACGGTGCAAAGTGGTCACCAGCGCTGCCCCCATGCCCCCTGATGCACCCCAGATTAAAGCATCCGCCATGCCAAACCTCTCCTCATGCCCTTTGGCACAACGTGGTTTACTGGATGACCGCCGCGAAAATCTGGTCAATGTGCGCCAGCGTCTCGGCGTCCAGTGTCACCTCCACCGCCTTGAGCGTCTCCTCAAGCTGCGCGGGTTTGGTCGCGCCGGTGATGGCGCTGCTGACGCCCGGCTGCCGCAGCGTCCAGGCGATGGCCAGTTGTGCCCGCGTCAATCCCAGCGCGTCCGCCACTGGCTTGAGGGCGCGGACGGCGGCGATCAGCTCGCCCTTGTACCAGTTGTCGCGCAGCCAGTCAATGCGGGCCAGGCGGCTGTCTTCTGGCAGGGCCTCGTCGTATTTGCCCGTCAGCAGCCCGCTCGCCAGCGGACTCCATACCACCAGCCCCATACCGTTGCGTTCGGCGACCGGCAAGACATCCTGCTCGACCTTGCGGCGCACCAGCAGGTTGTATTGCGGCTGCTCGACCTGCGGTTTGTAGAGGTTGTGCCGCTCGCACAACTCGATCGCCGCCTGTATTTGCGCTCCCGTCCATTCGCTGGTGCCCCAATAGAGAATCTTGCCCTGGTGCACCAGGTCATCCATGGCGCGGACCGTCTCTTCGAGCGGGGTTTCTTCGTCGAAGCGATGGCAAAAATAGAGATCGAGGTAGTCAGTGCCAATGCGTTGCAGCGACTTTTCCACGCTCTCCATGATATGCTTGCGCGACAGGCCGCGATCGTTCACGTCGTCGCTCATCGGCCAGTAGGCTTTGCTGGAGATGACCAGCGTATGGCGTGGAAACAGCTTGAGGATCGATCCCATCAGCCGTTCTGCTTCGCCTTTGGCGTAGATGTCGGCAATGTCGAAGAAGTTGATGCCACTGTCGTAAGCTTTGACAATGATGTCACGGGCCAGCCGCGGGTCGGTCAGGCTGTCGCCAAATGTCGTCCACCCTCCCAGGCTCAGCGCACTGACCTTCAGCCCGGAGTTCCCCAAACGACGGTATTGCATGGTCGTTACCCCCTTGGTTCAGAGCAAAAGTAGACGCTACGCACAGTTGTCAGTTTTAGCGCAAGGAGCGGTCGCTGCCCACCCCGTTTCACGGCGACAGGCGGCGCAGCGTCTCGTAGAGCGGGCGCAGCCGCGCGTACAGCCGGCGGTAGACCTCGTTGTACAGCGCGTCGTAGGTGGCATGTGTGGTTGGGTTCGGCTCGAAGACACGCTCGATACGCGTCATGGTGCGGATGGCCGTGCTGAAGTCCGGATGCAGTCCCAGCCCGACCGCGGCATCAATGGCCGCGCCCAGGCCTGAGGTCTCGTAGGTGTGCGGGCGGGCAGCGGGCAGACCGAAGACGTCTGCGGTGAGTTGCATGGCCGCGTCGCTCTGCGAGCCGCCGCCGGAGACACGCAGTTCGGTGATGGGCACACCGCTGCGCTTCTCGGTGCGTTCCTTGCCCTCGCGCAGGGCGTAGGCCAGCCCTTCCAGGATGGCGCGGTAGAGATGAGCGCGGGTGTGCACGTCGCTGAAGCCGATCACCGCACCGCGCGCCTCCGGCCCTGGCACGCGCACCCCCGGCGACCAGTAGGGCTGCAACACCAGCCCCTGTGATCCCGGCGGGGCCTGCGCCAGCAATTCGTCGAGCAGCGTCTCCGGCTCGACGCCGTTCTGTTCGGCCAGCGCCACCTCCCGGTGACCGAACTCCTGCTTGAACCAGCTCACCATCCAGAAGCCGCGGTAAATCTGAATTTCCAGGCTGTAGGCACCGGGCACTGCCGACGGATACGGCGGGATGAGGGGGATGACCTCGATGTAACGGCGGTGCGTGGTGTTGATTGTCGCCGTCGTGCCGTAGCTCAGGCAACCGATGTGCGGTTCCAGGCAGCCGGAGCCGATCACTTCGCAGGCTTTGTCGGCGGCGGCGGCGATCACTGGCAGACCGGCGGGGATGCCTGTCTCCTGGGCGGCGCGCGAACTGACGTTGCCCAGCGGCGCAGCGGGCGGCACCAGTTCCGGCAACTGTTCCGGGCGGACGGCCAGCGCCTGCCATTTCCAGTCCCAGGGGCGTGCCCAGGTCTGACGTTTGTAGTCGAATGGCAGATAGCCCACCTGACAGCCCACCGAATCCACCAGCCGACCGGTCAGACGATAGGTGAGGTAGCCGGAGAGCAGCACATACTTGTGTGTCCGCGCCCACACATCGGGTTGCTCGGTGGCGATCCAGTTGGCTTCGGCCTCGGCCTGCAGATAGGCGACCGTCTCGCGCAGCCGCGCCGCGCGGAAGGCCAGTCCCCATGCCCCGCCTACGGGCCGCACGCCGACTGCTCGCCGTTGATCCGGCCAGACGATGGCCGGGCGCAGGGGCTGCCCGGCGCTATCCAGGTTGATCACCGTGCCGCGCTGTGTGGTCAGCGTCACGCCGCGCACGGCCTCTTTGGGCACGTCCGCTCGTGCCCAGAGCTGACGGCACGCTTCGCACAGTTTCTCCCAGAAATATTCGGGGCGTTGTTCGGCCCAGCCGGGGCGCGGCGACACATACGGCTCGATGAGCACGCGCGACTTGGCGATCAGCCGTCCCTGCAGGTCGAACAGCAAGGCGCGCACGCTCTGCGTCCCGTTATCTATGGCCAGGATAAGATCGTCGGGCATGGCTTCTCCGCGATGTTCACGGTGAGCACGGTCTCTAGAGCGTGTTATGCACTTTTTCTCCCTCAACCCCAACCTCTTCTCCTGCAGCGCGGGAGAAGGGGTGTCGCTCGTGGCGGCGCTGTTCTGCTGCGCCAGCGGGTGACAGCGCAGGCCATTCCCCTCGCCCCGCGACGCAGTCGCGTGGGAGAGGGGCGTAGGGGTGAGGGAAAAACACCGGGCACAAGTTCATAACAGCCTCTAGACGTGTTCGCGCCCGCGATGGAGGTACATCTCCAGCAGCTTGACCGCCATGGACAGAGACAGCGTCAACACCAGATAGGTCAGGGCAACCACATTGTACGCCTGGAAGAAGGTGAAGGTGCTGGCGGCGTAGGTCTGCCCCTGGCGCGTGATGTCTTCGACACCCAGGATGGAGACCAGCGAGCTTTCCTTCAGCATGGCGATGAAGTCGTTGGCCAGGGGCGGGATCACCACGCGGATGGCCTGCGGCAGCACCACCAGGCGCATGATCTGCCAGCGGGTCATGCCCAGACTCTCGGCGGCCTCGCGCTGACCTTTGCTGACACTGTCAATGCCCGCGCGGAAGACTTCGGACAGGAAGGCGCTGTAGGAGATCGCCAGGCCGATGATCGCGCGGTAGGCATTGGGGAACTGCCGCGTGTTGAACTCCGCCAGGCTGGTGCCAATGTGCTGAAAAGTCAGGTGATAGACGGCGTCGTCGCTGAGCACGATGGTGATCTTCAACCACGACAGCCACTCGCCCAGCTCGTTGCCCAATGTGATCAATTGAGGGATGGCCGCCAGCGCCATATAGTAGACCAGCACCAGCGTTGGAATGCCGCGCACACCCTCCACGTAGAAGGTGCTCAACTGATAGATGATCACGTTGTTCGAGCGGCGCAGCAACGCCACCAGCAACCCCAGCACCACCGCGATGCTATAGGCCACGATTGACACCCAGATGGTCGTCCAGATGCCCTGGCGCACAGCACGCCAGATGATGGGATAGGGATGGCGATCGTTCACGCTCAGCGCGAACACGATGACCATTAGCGCCATCAGCAGCAACCACCAGGGCGCGCGCGCCAGCCGCCGGATCAGGATATTCTTTTTCTGGGGATTGGGTCGGGCTGTTACAGGAGTTGCGTAGACGACGGTCATGGATCACTTCCAGATTAGCTCGCCGGAGGGGCGAGCACAAGCCTTCGCTGCGCCTTCTGCCGGGGCGCAATGCCCTAATGATACTGAGCGCCCGCGGGAACTACAACCACACTCCTGGCCTGGCGGCAGGATTTACCGTAGAGCGCGCAGAGAACGCGAAAAGTTGTTTGGCTGGCTCTGCGTCCTCTGCATCGCGGCGGTGCGATCGCTGCCTGGCACACAAGCGGCGCTCCCGTTGTTCACCGCGCGGGACTGTTTGTCATCACGCCCGGCTTGTGGCAAAACCTGATTGTCCGCATCGTGTTTGGGAGGAAGCCCATGTTCGACTTCAGCGATGAGGTAGCCCTGGTCACCGGCGCAGGGGGCAACCTGGGTGGCGCGGTCGCTCGCGCCTTTTACGCCAGCGGGGCCAGCGTGGTGCTGGTGGATCGCTCCATCGAGCGACTGACCGCCCTTTACCCGTCGGAGCAGTTCGTGCCTGCACGGGTGCACTTCGCCGTTGCCGATCTCGCCGACGAAGCATCTGTGACAGCACTGGTGACCGGCGCGCTCGATCGTTTCGGGCGCATTGACATCCTGGCGAACACGGTAGGCGGCTATCGCGCTGGCACGCCGGTACACGAGACGCCCCTGGAGACGTGGGAGTTCATGCTGACGCTCAACGCGCGCACCGCCTTCCTGATCAGCAAGGCCGTGATCCCGACCATGCTGGCGCAGAAATATGGCAAGATCGTCCATGTGGCCGCGCGCGGAGGGCTGGCGGGCACAGCCCGGCACAGCGCCTACGCCGCCTCCAAGAGCGCGGTCATCCGCCTGGTGGAGACGCTCGCCGCCGAGCTACGGCATGAGGGCATCAACGTCAACTGCGTGCTGCCAGGCACGATCGACACGCCGCAGAATCGCGCCGAAGCGCCAGGGGCGGACTACAGCAAGTGGGTCGCGCCGGAAGACATCGCCAACGTGATCCTCTTCCTGGCCTCGGATGCTGCCCGCGCAGTCAATGGGGCGGCAGTGCCGGTCTACGGGCGGAGTTAGCCGTTCGCGCCGGGCTCGGCGTCGTCAAAGACATTTCTGCGCACTGGGGCGGTGAGGACGTATCGCGGAGACGCCGAGAGCGCAGAGGAAAGAACTCTGTGCCTTCTGCGTTCTCAGCGGTGAATTCCGCTTTTGAATCCAGGTGCCTTCCCGCAATCCACCCTCGATCAAAGCCCGCCCGCGCGCTATACTGAGCGTAGCTTCAGCGCCAGGGCGTGCCCCTGGCCGGGCACAGACGAGAGAAACCTCATGCGACTGGGAATCATCGGCCTGCCCAATAGCGGCAAGACCACCATCTTCAACGCCCTCACCGGCAGCAACTACCCCACCGAACCTTTTTCGTCGGGACAGTTGGAGGTGCACACCGCCGTCGTCAGCGTGCCCGACCCGCGCCTGGATCACCTCAGCCAGGTCTACAAGCCCAAGAAGACCACCTACGCCACGGTCACCTACACCGACATCGGCGGGCTGGACAAGGGCATCGGCGAAGGCGGGCTGAGCGGCCCTCTGCGCAACGAACTGGCCCAGGTAGACGGCTTTCTGCACGTGCTGCGCGCCTTCGAGGACGAAACCGTCCTGCACTCGCTCGGCTCGGTGGACCCGGCCCGCGACCTGGCCGTCATTGATGGCGAATTCCTGCTGCTCGATCTGATCGCCGTCGAAAACCGGCTGGCGCGTCTGGAAGAAGAGCGCAAGAAGGGCAAGACCGACAACAAACAGCAGCACGCCTTCGAGACGGCGCTGATGGAGAAGATGCACGCGCACCTGGAAGCCGAACAGCCGCTGCGCGATCTCGACCTGACGCCCGACGAACTCAAACTGGTGCGCGGCTACGGCTTCCTGACGCTCAAGCCGGTGCTGGTGATCATCAACATGGGTGACGATCTCAACACGACCCCGCCCGATCTCGCCTATGAGCACCGCCATACGCAGGTGATGGCCCTACACGGCAAGCTGGAAGCGGAAATCGCCCAACTGGACAACCCCGACGACGTGACGCTCTTCCTGGCCGAATACGGCATCGAGCGCCCCAGCCGCGAGCGCGTGCTGCAGGCTTCCTATGATCTGTTGGGTGTTCACTCCTTCTTCACCTATGGCGACGACGAGGTGCGTGCCTGGCCGTTGCGCAAGGGCGGCACGGCGGTCGAAGCTGCGGGCACCATTCACACCGACCTGGCACGGGGTTTCATTCGCGCCGAGGTAGTCGCCTACGAGGATTTTGTCGCGGCGGGCAGCAACATGGCCGAGGTCAAGGCGCGCGGCAAGATGCGCCTGGAAGGGCGCGACTACGTGGTGCGCGACGGCGATATGATCATCGTGCGCTTTGCCGTCTGAGCCGTGCAACTCCCCGCTCTTCCCTGCGTATAGACTGGTGTCCGGTCTTAGCGGAGGAGGAGCAATGTCCGCGCAAGCCATCACTGAGCAGGATCGCGCCATGGCCCAGAAGTGCCTGGAATGTGCCGTCTGCAAGCGTGCCCGGCACAAGCAACGTGGCCTGGCTTTCTGGTTCGTCAAGCATATCGAAGGCGGCATGTGCCCCTACTGCCAGGCTTATGAGCGCGTCTGTGGGCGCAAAGCCCACGAACCGCTGCCGAGGCCCTAGAGTGTGTCGTGCTCTTTTCCTCTTATCCTCCGGCCCTGCAGTCGCCAGGGAGAGAGGATTACGGGTGAGGGTTGCTGGCGGGTGGCTGTGCTATGATTGGCAATAGAGCGCTCGTACGCTACCAGACACAAGGAGGAGAGCCATGCCCCTGCCCGGTGTGAAATTCGCCACCCTGAACGAAGAACAACTCAAGACGCTGCAGGCGTTGGAGAAGGAACTGGGCGTCTACCTGCTGGCGCTGGTACCGGAGAAGCTGCGCCTGGCCTCGCTGACCCCCGAACAGGTCGCAAAGGTGCAGGAGGTCGAGGAGAAACTCGGCGTGATGCTCATTGCCTACCGGGCGGATCGCTGAGCGCACTCCCGTCAGCCAGATGGCGGGCGAACCATTCCACCACGCGGCAGGCGTACTGGTCGCGATGCGTTGACCACGCCTGCCGATGACCGCAATCCGGCAGCGACCATAGCTCCACCGGCCCGCGCAGGCGCGCCGCCAGGGTATGCACCTCGTCCGTCCGCACAAACGGATCGCGTTCGCCGTGAATGAAGAGCGTCGGCGCGGTGATGCGCCCGGCCAGGTCAAGCGGATTCGCCCGCGCGATGCTGTAACCGGCGCGCACTCCGGCCACCCACAGCACGATCCGCGCGAAGCTTCCTGCCAGCGGCCCAGGAATGCCGCGCAGACGCAGATAGCCGGTCAGGATGCCGCTCAGACGGGGGAAAGCGCCGTCCACGACCAGCGCCCGGACGCGCCGATCCTGTGCGGCGACCAGCAGCGCCACTCCCGCCCCCATGCTGAAGCCGAGCACGCCAACCTGCCCGATGCCGCGCTCGCTCTCCAGGTAGTCCAGAGCGCCGAACAAGTCGGCCTGTTCCAGCGCCCCCAGCGTGACCAGTTCGCCTTCCGAACAGCCATGCGCGCGAAAATCGAATAGCAGCACGTTGAAACCAGCCCGCTGCAGCGGCACGGCCTGAGGAATGTCTTTGTCCAGGCTGCCATTCTGACCGGGGCACAGGATCACCGTGCCGCGCGGCGTCCCCGCGGCAGGAATCCACCACCCGCCCAACTGCAATCCGTCACGGCTGAGGAACTGCACGACCTCGGCGGGCATATCGTGGTTGGCCGGGCAGTCGGGTGGATCGGGATCACGGCGACGCATGAGCGGCACTGTCGCGGCGAAGGCCAGCGCCAGCACGGCGAGCGTCAGCGCTGCTCCCAGCCAGAGCAACACCAGGATCAGGCTCATGGGCGCTCCCAGACTGTCTACTCAGTCGCCCAGGCAGGTGCCGATACGCCGGGCGCTCTCGATCCAGGGGTGATCGAGCGGGACGGTCTTGCGCTTGCCCGCGACTTCGCTCAACGGCACCGGCTCGGCCCCATCGCCCCGCGCCGCGACCAGCACCCCATAGACCCCCTGCGCGATGAGGTCGGCGCAGGCCGTGCCCAGGCGCGTTGCCAGCAGGCGGTCGGCGGCGGAAGGCGTGCCGCCGCGCTGCAGATGCCCCAGGATGGTCACGCGCGACTCCAGGCGGGTGAGCTGTTCGAGCTGACGGGCCAGGCGCACCGTGCTATCGAGCTGCGCCGCTTCCAGCGCGGCCAGGTGCGCCTGAGCTTCGGCAACCTTATCGGGATCGCCCTTCTTCTCGGCTTTCTTGACAGCCTGTTGTGCTTCCTGAATAGCCGCCGCGTCCTCTTTGGACATCGCCCCTTCAGAGATGGCGACGATGGAGAACGCCTTGCCGCTGCGGTAACGGGCCAGGATGGACTCGGCGACCACGTTCACATCATAGGGAATTTCGGGAATCAGGATTACATCGGCCCCGCCGGCGATGCCCGCGCCCAGGGCCAGCCAGCCGGCGTTGTGCCCCATCACCTCGACGACGATGATGCGGTGATGGCTGTGCGCGGTGCTGTGCAGGCGGTCAATGGCCTCGGTGGCAATGCCCAGCGCCGTGTCGAAGCCGAAGGTCACGTCGGTCATGGCCACGTCGTTGTCAATGGTCTTGGGCAGCGTAATCACGTTCAGACCGTACTGCATCAGGCGATAGGCATTCTTCTGCGTACCGCCGCCGCCAATGCACACCAGTACGTCGAGGTTGTGCTTCTGATAGTTGGCGATGATGACGTCGGTCATGTCCATTTCCTGGCCGCCCATGGGCATCCGGTGCGGCTTGTCGCGGCTGGTGCCCAGAATCGTGCCACCGATGGTGAGGATGCCGGACAGCGCCGACCCATCGAGACGCATGGTGCGATTTTCTACTAACCC
>DAOTZZ010000188.1:0-17025 GCA_034433965.1 Anaerolineae bacterium | reverse complement strand
CCGATGGCTCCTATGTGCGCCGCTGGAGCTTGTTCCGTGAAGGCCGACAGGCTTTTCTGACAGCTAGCTTCTACTCTTCAGCCTAGTGTCGCCCCCTCAGCCCTCAAGGGGAGAGGGACTTGTTCCCCTCTCCCCGCGACGCAGTTGCGTCGCAGTGGGAGAGGGGGCAGGGGGTGAGGGGCAGCCTTAGATTTACGTCCGGGTCTCAGGTCGGCTATCCCCTACCAGACGAAATTGTCGCGGGGACGCAGATCGGCGGTGACCGCCAACGCCGCGGCAATCTCCGCCAGCGGTTGCCCGGTGATGGGATGCGGCCAGTCCGGTGCCACATCTGCCAGCGGCACGGCCACATGCGCGCGCGTCAGGACGTCCGGGTCGGGCAAGGTGAGGTGAGGGGTGTTCATGACGCAATCGCCATAGAGCGCCAGGTCGAGATCGATGGGACGCGGGGCGAATTTGTCTGCGCTGCGTCGCCGCCCCAGCAGCAACTCGATGAAGCGCAACACGTGGAATTTGAGCGCCAGCGGCCCATAGTAGCCGTCCGACTCCAGCAGCGCAGCGGCGTTGAGGAACGGCGGCTGATCGGGCGCAACCGTCCCCGTCGCGCTGATCGGCGCGGACTCGTAGACGCGCGACAACCCGCGCACCCGCAGATGATAGTTCTGGCGCAGCATCGTCACCGCACGGGGCAGATTGTGCTCTGGGGCAATGTTGCTGCCCAGGGTGATCAGGACAGGGACAGTCTCATTCAAAGTCGGCACGCTCCCGCTCGATCTCCACGCCCACCGACTTCGCAAAACGCAGCGCGCCCGGCTTCTCCACGCGCACGATCACGCGCTCCGCGCCGTGATCCACCACACAGATGCGAGCGATGGCCGTTGCCAGCGCCTCGACTGTCTTGTAGCTGGACTCCTCGACATGCGCGATGATGGCTTTGGTGATGGTGCGGTAGTTGAGAATATCCGCCGGGTCATCGGTGAGACCACCGCGCCGCGTGTCGGTGAACAGGGTCAGGTTGATCAGAATATCCTGCTTCTTCTCGCGCTCCCAGTCGTTGAAACCGATGATACCGCGCAGCAGCAAATCCTGGACGATGATTTTATCGCTGGACATGGCCTGTTTCCTCAGGAGAAATTGCGAATTGCGGAATTCGAATTCAGACGCGCCAGGGACTTCTCGCTATGGGTTCTGCGCCCGTGCGGATTTCCTGCGCCTATTTGAGCGTGCCGACCAGGTGCTCCCCGCCGTCCACCGGAATCACCGCGCCAGTGATGTAGTCGTTGTGGGCCAGGAAAACTGCCGCCTGCGCCACGTAGTCGGGATGGCCGGTGCGTCGCAACGGTACGCGCGCGCCGAGGTTGGTCCAGGTGTCGCTCTGCGGGTCAACGCCTGGTGGTGGCAGCACTGCGCCCGGCACGATGGCGTTGACGCGGATGGCGGGGGCCAGCTCATAGGCAGTGATTTTGGTCAGGTGAAGCAGGCCGGCCTTGCTGACACCGTGCTGCACGTAGCCGCGCCAGGGGTAGATGCCGCTGAGGTCGGCGATGTTGATGATAGCCGCCGGTTCATCCAACGGGCGGGTGACCGCGCGCATCAGGCGGGCGGCGTGTTGCGTGCACAGGAACGGCGCGCGCAGGTTGACCTGCAACACGTCCTTCCAGTCGTCCAGGCCGATCTCGTCGAAGGGCTGACGCACGAAGCTCGCCGCGCTGTTGACCAGCACGTCCAGCCGTCCAAATTCGCGCTTCACCACATCGAACAGCGTCTTGATGCGCACTGGATCGCGCAGATCGGCCTGCACTGGCAGGGCACGCGCACCCAGCGACTTGATCTCGGCCACCGTCTCGCGGGCCGCCGCCTCGGACGTGCCATAGTGCACGACGACGTGCATCCCTTCACGCGCCAGCGCCAGCGCAATCGCCTTGCCGACGCGATGCGCCCCGCCCGTCACCAACGCGACTTTGTCCTGCAGTTCCATCGCTACCCCCATGCCGGCTGTGCACCGGAGCCATACATAAGGTGGGCGCGGATGATCCGCGCCCGCCTGACTATGCTGATCGTGGTGCGGAGACGCCGATCACCCGGCGCCTGCCGCTGATCTTAGCGGATGCCCGCCAGCCGGTAAAACTCATCTACCAGGGCAGGGTTGGTACGGAACTCGCCGCGCTTGGCCGTGGTGACCATGTTCACACCGTGTTTCTTGACGCCGCGCAAGGCTGCGCAGCTATGTTGCCCTTCCACCACGACCATCACGCCCAGCGGATCGAGATAAGTTTCCAATGTGTCGGCGATCTGATTGGTCAGGCGTTCCTGTACCTGCAGGCGACGGGCAAACATATCCACGATGCGCGGAATCTTGCTCAGGCCCACAACCTTGTCGCGGGGGATATAGGCCACATGCGCCTTACCCACGAAGGGCAGCATGTGGTGCTCGCACATCGAAACGTAGTCAATGTTGGCCACCACAATCATCTCGCCTTCGCCGTACTCGACCTCGAACATGGCGTTGTTGATGATGGTCTCCGGGTTCTGGCGATAGCCCTCCAGTAACTCGTCGTACATCTTGGCGACGCGATGCGGCGTGCGCAACAGACCGTCGCGATCGGGGTCTTCGCCGACATGGAGCAGGATCAGCCGCACGGCGTCTTCGATGACCGCCTTGGGATTGTAGGCCTCAAACTCAGCCGTGGCGATGCGCTCCGCCATCTCGACAATGTGCCCGTTACCGTGACCGTTTCCATTCTTACCCATGATTCGCAATCCTTTTCTGGCGGGAAATCACCGTGCTGTGGTCTAAAGGGTTAGATGCTGCACGCTTAGACAAGTTACCAGGCTTTCCTTAGGGTATGGTTAATCTGCGCCTAGCGGTGCATAAGATTTCTCTGATAATTATCTCAAAAAATGGGCGCAACGGCACATAAAAAAGGCGTCGGGAGCCTGAGCAGTTCCCGACGCCTAATTCTCTACCCTGGCAGAGCCGCGCTCAGCCCAGGTGGTGATAAGTGTCCCACCCGAAATAGGTCGTGAACGCCTCGTAGAGCACCTCAGCGGAATGGGAGGCATTCATGGCCGCGTGATGCTCGAAGCCGTTCTTGCAGATATAACGCAACAGGCCCTGCAGATTGGGCACGCGCACCACCGCCCGGCTGCCAAAGGTGTCGAGCGGATCGTCCACAAACTCACCATCGCCCACATAGGCGCGGATACGCCCTGTCTTGTCCTCGGTGGTAATGCGGGCGAAGCTGAACGGCCCCGCTGGCGTGCGCCCAGCAACTGTACCATATGTGTTCTCCGTGCCCAGCGTGGTGGCCAGAATCTCGGCATTGGCCATTTTCACGTCGCCAAAGAAGCTCTTCGCCCAGTTGCCACAGTGGAACAGCACACATTTGTCGGGATCGTCACCGTAGTTGTTGTTCCAGTCCACCAGGGCGCTAGGTTTGCCGGAGGCCAGTTGCAGGGCGTACATAGATAGCGTGCCGGTGATGTCCACCTCGCAGGCGCTGGGCAGCAGGTGCTCGCTCATCATGCTCATCAGCGTGCAGACGTTCACGCCATAGTTGCGCTGCAACGAGCTCCAGCACTGAATAGCCGTCGCGGTGATGTCGTTTTCCGCCATCCAGTCGTCGAGCACAATGCCCAGCTTGGCCTGCTTGACCACTGCTTCCGGCGGGACGCCTCCTACTGGCACATACGCGGTAATCTGTTCGAGCTTCTGGCGGACACGCGGATCGTCGTCGGCGAGTTTGGCGGCCCACCCAAACACTTCGGAAAGATCGAGTGTCTGCACGCTGATGCCGAACGCCTGTAGCAGCTTCTCGCTATAGCGCGTGGTGTTGAAAGCGTTCGGGCGCGCGCCGACCGCGCCCAGCCGCGCGTTGCGCATCCCTTTGACCACACGGCACACCCCGACGAATTTCCGCAGATCGGCCTTGAACGAGTCGGTATCCGGGTAGACAGTGTGCAGTGTCGTCACCGAAAAGGGATAGTCGTACTGATAGAGGTTGTTGCACACCGAAATCTTGCCACAGAAGGCATCGCGGCGGCGCTCCAGGTTGAATTTGTCCAGATCGTCGGGGAAGGCCTGCACCAGGATGGGCACGTGCAGGCCGGAGAGCTTGATCGCTTCGGCTACGCCCTTCTCGTCACCGAAGTTGGGCAGGCTGATCAGAATACCATCAATACGATCGCTGTGCTGACGGAACAGATCGGCACAGCGCTTGGCATGTTGCCAGGTTTCGACTGCTCCAAAGGGTGTATCCTGCTCGCTGAGGACGACATAGCCGATGCCCAGCTCATCCAACACCCGCAGCAGTTGTGCACGCCCCTCGGAGATGAGCACGTCGGGGAAGAAATCGCGGTTGCCGATGATAACACCCAGGGTCATCTTGGTCTCGTTGCTCATGATCCTTTACTCCGCTAATACACGGCGGACGGCAGCCTGCCAGCCCGCATAATAGACAGAAGCCTGCGCCTGGCTCATGACCGGCGCGTAGTCCACCGCCTGCGCAGGCAGACGCGCCAGGTCGTCCAGTGAACCGGCCATCCCCGCTCCCAGCAGACCCATCAACACCGCGCCCAACGCCGAAAGCTCCGGCAGCGTAGACGCGCGCAGACGGTAGCGGGTGATGTCGGCCACGAACTGCATCAGGAAGCGGTTGCGCACCGCGCCGCCGTCCGCGTGGATCACTTCCAGGGAGACGCCGGCGTCCTGTGCCATTGCCTGCAGCACATCGCAAACCTGATAGGCGATCGCTTCCAGGGCTGCGCGCACGATATGGTTGCGCGTGCTGGCGGGCGTCAGGCCGACGATGGCCCCTTTGGCATCGGGTCGCCAGTAGGGCGCGCCCAACCCCACAAACGCCGGCACCAGGTACACGCCGCCGTTGTCCGGCACGGCCAACGCCATCTGCTCGCTCTCCGCCGAAGAGGCGATCAGCCCCATCTGATCACGCAGCCAGGCGACCGTTGCGCCGGTGAAGTTGATGTTGCCCTCGAAAGCATAGACTGGACGACCATCCAGCACCCAGCCAACGGCGGTCACGATGCCATTGGCCGAACGACGGATCGTATCCCCCAGGTTGAGCAGTACCGACGACCCCGTGCCAAACGTCACCTTGGCCATACCCGGCTCGAAGCAACGCTCGGCGAACAGGGCCGCCTGCGAGTCACCTATCACGCCGTAGATGGGAATGGGTCGCGTCAGCACGCCCTCGACATCGGTCTCGCCGAAGAAAGCGCGGCTCTCTCGCACCTCTGGCAAAGCCGCCGGGGGCACGCCGAACAGATCGCACAGTGCCTCGTCCCAGCCCAGGCGGGCAATGTTGTAAAGCAGCGTACGGCTGGCGTTGGAGTGATCGGTGGCGAAAACAGAGCCCCGTGTCAGGCGGTAGACCAGGTAGGCGTCTATGGTGCCCACCAGCGCGCGCCCCGTGTACACCGCCTCTTTGATCGCTGGCTCGTGGGCGAAGAGCCAGGTTAGCTTGGGCGCGGGGAAGTACGTGTCAATCTTGAGGCCCGTCGCTTCCTGCACCAGGGCATCGTGCCCCTGTTCGACCAGTTGGCGGCAGATCCCTTCGGCGCGGTTGCACTGCCAGACGATGGCGTGGTACAGCGGACGGCCCGTCTCTCGCTCGAAGACGACGACCGTCTCACGCTGATTGGTCAGGCTGAGGAAGGCCAGGTCGTCCCCAACCTGGGGATTGCGCTCAAGCAGCGCGGCAATGGCCCGGCAGGTGTGACGGTAGATTTCTTCGGCGTCGTGCTCCACCCACCCCGGTTGTGGATAGTACTGGCGATGCTCGATGCCCAGACTATCGAGCAGGGTGCCGTTGGCGTCGAAGAGCATGGCTTTGGTAGCCGACGTGCTCTGGTCAACAGCGAGGATGATTGGCGTCATGGCATTACTTTCACCTCCAACAGTTGCCGCGCGCGCTCAGCCAGCCCTGGCCCGCTGATGCCGTAGTGGGCGAAGATTTCCGCCTGACTGCCGGTGACGGTGTATTCGTCCGGAATGCCCACGATGCGGAAGGGTCTGCTGACGCCATGTTGCAGCAACACCGCAGCGCACGCTTCGCCCAGACCGCCGTAGACGCTGTGCTCCTCAACGGTGATCAGCGCGCGCGAACGCTGCGCGGCTTCCAGCAGCGTCTCGACATCGAGCGGCTTGACCGTGTGCATACTGATCACCCCACACGACACGCCTTCCGCCCGCAGCAATTCACTCGCCTCCACAGCGGGGGCAACCGTCTCGCCCGTGGCGATGAAGGTGACATCGCTACCCCATGACAGGGGGATGGCCTTGCCGATGGCGAAGGGGGTGTTCGGCCCGTGCAGGTGCGGCATGGGCTTTTTGCCGAAGCGCAGATACAGCGGGCGCGGATGCGTCACCGCCGCCAGGACTGCCTGGCGCGTCTCGAAGTTGTCGGCAGGGACGACGATATCTATGTTGTTCACCGCGCGCAGCGCAGCCAGATCGTGCAGCGAGTGGTGCGTCGAGCCGAGCGCCCCATAGCTGACGCCCGCGCTGATGCCCACCAGCTTGACTTTCTGGTCGGAATAGCCCACGTCGTTCTTGATCTGTTCCAGGGCGCGCGCGGTCAGGAAACAGGCGGGCGAGACGCCAAACACGATTTTGCCCGCCGCGGCCAGTCCGGCACAGATGCCCACCAGGTTCTGTTCGGCGATGCCCACTTCCACAAGCTGATCGGGCAGCTCTTCGGCAAATGGCTGCAATCTGCCAGAGCCGCGCGAGTCGCTGGTGACAACCAGCAGGTCGCGGTTGTGGCGTGCCAGTTCGAGCAAAGTGGCGGCGAATTCGTCCAGGTTGGGGCGTCCGAGTTCCACGTCACACCGTCGCTTTCAGTTGTTGCTCTGCCTGATCCAGTTCGGCCAGGGCGCGGGCAAGTTCGTCGTCGGTAGGCACTCGATGGTGCCAGTTCAGCGCATTCTCCATGAAACTGACCCCTTTCCCCTTGGTCGTGCGGGCCAGAATCAGGTTGGGTTTGCCGGGGACAAACGGGATCGCCGCGAAGACGCGCAACAGGTCACCGATGTCGTTGCCGTTGCAGGTGCGCACCGCATACCCGAACGCGGTGAACTTATCCACCAACGACTCCAGGGCCATCACGTGCTCGGTGGGGCCGCTGATCTGCAATTCGTTGCGATCCACGATGACGGTCAGATTATCGAGCCGGTAATGGGCAGCGCTCATCGAGGCTTCCCAGTTGGAGCCTTCAGTCAGTTCGCCGTCGCCGAGCAGGGTGAAGACGCGGTAAGGGCGGTTGTCTTTCTTGGCGGCCAGCGCCAGCCCCACCGCCACCGACAGACCATGACCCAGTGCACCGGTATTCTGCTCGATCCCTGGGACTTTGCGCGTGGGGTGCCCCACAAAGTGCGACCGGTAGCGGCTGAGGGTATAGAGCGCTTCGCTGGGGAAGAAGCCCCGATCGGCCAACACTGTGTATAGCGCCTCCACCGCGTGCCCCTTGCTCTGGATGTAGCGGTCGCGATTGGGATCAGTGAATGTTTCCGGCGAGACATTCATCACATGGTTGTACAGCACGTTGAGAATGTCTATGCACGAGAGGCTTCCGCCGGTGTGCCCCGCCTTCGCATGGTGAATGATGGTGAGAATGGTCTTGCGATAGGCTACCGATTTCAGCCTCAATTCCTGTTCGGTCATGACCTCCTGCCTCCCTGCCAGCAGACGAAGCGGGCGGCTAACTCGCCAACACGACGCCGATCGTGAGCAGGATACATGCCCACGTGCGCTGCTCGCCCGTGGCAATCACCAGGGCCGTGTCGGCAGAGCGCGCCGCCTCATAGAACGGAAAACGCCCCAAAGTCTGTATTTCAGTGCCCGGCAAGATGCGCCGGTAGTCTTGAAAGATAGAAGGCTCTGGGCCGCTGTCGGGCGCGATGGCGTGCGCTGCCTCGATGGGGATCGCCCCGGCCAGCACTTCCAGCACCTCCGGCACAGTGAGTTTGCCGGGAGCCAGGTTCAGGAAGACGCGCGTCGCTGCCGGATGTGCGCCGGTGGAAAACGGATAGTTGCTGTCGGCTACCAGCACCTTCGAACCGTGTCCGGCAGAAGCAAGCGCCTGAAGAATTTGTGGGTGAAGCAACTGGGTACGAAGCATCTTGCGTTCCTCAAGAAATCTCGTTATGCGGCTATTCAGGCTCGGTGGGGTGGTGCAGGTAACCGGACGGACCGGCTACCTGCACCTGGAAAGGCCACACGGTTCTTCAGCGCCTCACACCGGCTCACTTGACCGGGGCGAAGTTGAAGAAGTCGTTGACGTTCTCCGGCGTGATCAGGATGCAGTCAATGGAGATCTTCTCTTCGGCAGGCAGTTCGCCGGTGGTGATGTACTTGTGCGCCATCTCCACAGCCAACGGGCCGAACTGCGCCACAGGCTGCAGCACGGTCGCGTGTATCTTGCCTTCCTTGATGGCGTCCAGCACATCCTGCGACCCGTCAAAGCCCACCACGATGACGTCGGTCATGCCAGCAGCCTGCAACGCCGCCATCGCCCCCATCGCCATCGTGTCGTTGCCCGAAATCACCCCCTTGATGTCCGGATGCGCCTGGATGATCGTCTCCATCACCTCGAACGCTTCCGTCTGCGACCAGTTCGCCGTCTGCTGCGCCACCATCTCCAGCCCAGGATACTGGTCGAGCACATCGTGATACCCCTGCGAACGAATGTGGGCGTTCGTGTCCGACTCCTTGCCCGTTAGCTCCACATACTTGCCCTCTTCGCCCATCAGACGCACGAACTCTTCCGCGCCCAACACCGCACCCTGGTAGTTGTTCGAAATGATCTGCGCCGCCGCAATCCCCGTCGCGTTGATCTCGCGGTCAATCAAGAACGTCGGAATGCCCGCGTCCTTGGCTTTCTGCACCGCTGCGATCGAGGCATCTGCTCCCGCATTGTCCACAATGATGGCTTTCGCCCCCTGCGCTATCGCCAGGTCGAAGTGCTGATCTTGCAGCGCCGGGTCGTCGTTGTGGATCAGCACCAGCGTCTCATAACCCAGCGCCTCCGCCGCCGCCTGCGCTGAGTCCGCCTCCGCCTTGAAGAACGGATTGTCGTGCGCCGGCGTGATGATCACGATCAGACCCTTGCTCTGCTGAGCCAGAGCGGGCGTCGTCGCCGGAATCAGCGCGGCCACCATAGCCAGCGCCATCACCAAAACGAGCAGTCTTGAGAAGTTCTTGTGCAACATCTTGCGCTCCTGTTTGCTAGACATAGGTAAGTGACAGATACAGGTGTAGTTGTCGCGGACTGATGGCCAAACCTCTTTGATCCGAACACCTCCTTTTACCGGGCAGGCAGGGCTAGCGCTTGCGCTCCTGCAACTGCTGCTGCACCTGATCGATGATGACAGCCAGAATGATGACAAAACCAGTAATGACCATCTGCCAGAACGAACTCAAGCCTTCCAGGATCATGCCGTTGCGCAGCACGCCGATGACAAACGCGCCCACGATGGTGCCCAGGATGGTGCCGCGCCCTCCAGCCAGCGAGGTGCCGCCGAGCACTACCGCGGCGATAGCATTGAGTTCCCAGGTTTCGCCCGTGGAGGGGTGCGACGCCACCAACTGCGAGGTGACGATCAACCCCACGACTGCCGCGCAGAAGCCGCTAATCACGTAAGTCATCAGGGTGATGGTCTTGACCCGCACGCCGGACAGTTCAGCGGCCCGGCGATTGCCGCCAATGGCATAGACCTGCCGCCCGAAGGGAGTCTTCTTGGTGATGAAGATGGCCAGCAGTCCCAGCGCGACCATGATCCAGATCGAGTAGGGTAGGCCCAGGAGGCTGCCCGCCCCCAGTTTGGGGAAGCCGGTGTTGTGCAGTTCCGGTTTGCCGACCAGGTTGGGGAAAGTCGCGCCATTGTTGCGCAACAGCGAGAAACCGCGCGCCATGTAGAGAGTGCCCAGGGTGGCGATGAAGGGAGCCACATTGAAGCGGGTGATCAGAATGCCGTTGATCAGGCCGACCAGCATCCCGACCAGGATCGCGATCAGGCCCACGATCCAGACGTTGAAATAGACCACTTTATTGAGCGGTTCGAGCACCAGCCCTTCGTTGATCAGGCCGCCGGCGATCATGCCCGTCAGCCCCACGATCGAGCCTACTGACAGATCAATGCCGCCCGTGAGGATGACAAAGGTCATGCCAATGCCCAGGATGGCGTTGATCGCCACCTGCTTGGCCAGGATGATCTGATTACTCTCTTTGGTGAACGGCTCAGAAACAATGGTAAAGAAAGCAACCAGCAGGATCAGCGCAATGAAAGCCCGTAATTGGACCAATAGCCCTTGTACCGTCAGGCGTCCGCCAAACAGTCTGGTCACTCTCACGGTTTCGGTCGGCTGAATCTTCGCGTCGGCCATGCTTCAAGAGTCCTTTCGTACCAGTTCGTGACCGATGGCCGAGGCCTCTACCAGCGCCTGCTGTGTGGCCTCAGCGCGTTGCAATTCACGGGTAATCTTGCCTTTGGACATCACCAGGATGCGGTCGGCGATGGCCATGATCTCCTTCAACTCCGTGGAAACGAAGACGATGCCCAGCCCCTGCGCGGCTAGCCGCCGGGTCAGATCGAAGATCTCCTGCTTGGCTCCCACATCAATGCCGCGCGTCGGTTCGTCCATCAGCAAGACTTTCGGCTCGGTGAGCAAGCCCTTAGCTACCACCACCTTCTGCTGATTACCCCCGCTCAACGACGCCACGGGATACTGCGGGTTGGCCACCTTGATGGCCAGTTCGCCAATCATGCGGCTGACGCTGGCGTTCTCTTTGGCGCTGGAGAGGAAGAAGCGCTGCAGGTAGCGCTTGAGGCTGGCCAGCAGCATGTTGTGCGCCACGGAAAGTTCGGGCACAAGCCCTTCGCGCTGACGGTCTTCGGGAATGAGCACCAGGCCCTGAGCAATGCGCTGATCAATACCTCCGCTCAACTTCTTGCCCCCCAGCCAGACAGTGCCGGTGGCCTGGGGCCGCAGCCCCATCAGACACTCGAAGAGTTCGGTGCGCCCAGCTCCCATCAGCCCATAGATGCCCAGAATCTCCCCCGCACGCAGCGCGAACGACACATTGGAGAGCAGTTCTCCCCCGCCTGGTTTGGGCAGCGAGACACCCTCTACCTGCAGGATCACGTCGCCGAAAGGATGCTGTGGCGGGCGGTAATCGCTGGCTGCGTCGCGCCCGACCATACGCTCGACAATCCAGGCAAGATTGACCTGCGACATGGGCGCTTCGGCCACCTTGTGACCGTCGCGCAACACGGTGATATAGTCGCCAATCTGCAGCAGCTCTTCCAGCTTGTGCGAGATGTAGATGATAGTGACGCCGTTGGCCTTCAGTTCTTCGATGACCTTGAACAGAACACGCACTTCCGCATCGCTGAGCGCTGAGGTCGGCTCGTCCATGATCAGGATGCGCACATCGAGCGCCAGCGCCTTGGCGATCTCCACGACCTGCTGCTGACCGATGCGCAGGTCCTGCACCAGCACTTTGGGATCAATGGGATGTTCCAGGCGCTCCAGCAATGCGCGCGCCCGACGTTCCTGTTCCTGCTGCTGAATGACAATTCCGCTGTGTGTCAGTTCGTGGGCGATGAAGATGTTCTCGCTCACGTTGAGGTTGGGGAACAGGTTCAATTCCTGGTAGATGATGCCGATCCCCAGGCGTTCGGCCTCGCGCGGAGAACGTGGAGCGATCTCGCGTCCTTCCAACAACAGCCGCCCTTCGGTGGGCTGCTCCACGCCCGCCAGAATTTTCATCAGGGTGGATTTGCCCGCTCCGTTCTCGCCGACAAGCACGTTGACCTTGCCCCGGTACACGTTGAAGTCCACTTTGTCCAGGGCCACCGTGCCGGGATAGACCTTGGTGATCTGCTCCGCCCGCAAGATCACATCGTCAAGCAGCACGCCCTCAGGTGCGGCCATCGTTTGTGCGGCCATCATTCCCCCACCTCAAGCTCTACAGGCACCACCACGACGTTGTCGCGGCTTTCCAGAGTGAAGGCCCCAATGAAGCGCACCGACTTGCCGACATATCGGGCGGGGTCAATCTCGGCGATGGCATCGGGCGACTCCACACCCAACGCCGCCGCGATATGCTGCACGATGCGCTCGCCCATGGCATTCGCCACGCCGGCGAATTCCTGCTGATTGGTGAAGTTGCCGTATTGAATGAACCCTACGGCGTCGCGCACGCCAGCCCGCTGACTGATCTTGATGAGCGGGCCTATGGTCAGCGTCAGGTCAGGCGTGCCATCGGGCGGGTTGAGATCAACACTTGCAGTGCCAGAGCGGGAAGAAGTATCTATGGCCGTGAGCACGCCCTCGCCACGGACCATGAAGCTATACGGCCCCGTGCCTGACCGGTGCCCAAAGCGGGCGATAGTGCCCTGCTCGTCGGCGTCGAGCTGCGCCAGCAGGTCGGAGAGTTCCTGAGCCTGCTCACGGTACGTGGGCAGCACGCGCGACTCCCAGATTTCTTCCACGTAGGCTTCAGGGCTGAAGCCAGCTTTCAGTCCCTGGTCTTCTTCCAGGGTGCGCACGGTGGCGATCACACAGCCACTGACCGAGACAGTCAACAAGGCCAGCACTATCAACAACACGCCAGACTTAAGGGGAGGCCTATCAAGCAGAGCCATCGAGCTACTCCTCATCTTGCAACGAGAGGGAAAACGAAGACAGAGAGGGTAACAAAGTGGTGTGAGTTCATGTTCCCAAACGATCCGCTTGATGTGAATAAATATTCAAACTATAATGAATATGCAAAGCCATTATCAGTGTATAGCAGACCGGTTGACCTGTCAAGTCATTTGAAAATCACTCAATCACTCGCGTCGGGTTGACTGGTGAAGGGGAGACGTGTCAGGCGTTATGCATGTGGTACAGTTCAGTGGAGAATAGTAGCAGTGATCCGATTCGCCTTGTGGCAGGTCGGGTGAGCCAAAGGGGAAACCGATGTCCCAGATCGAGGAATCGCGCCTGCTGGCCAAAGTCGCTCACCTCTATTACCGGCAGCAAATGAGCCAGGCGGAAATTGCGCAACGCCTTTCGCTCTCGCAGGCGACCATCTCGCGCCTGCTCAAACGGGCGCAGCAAGAAGGGATCGTGCGGATCACGATCACCATTCCGCCCGGAGTCTTTTCCGACCTGGAACAGCAACTGATCGACCGCTACGCCCTGCGTGAGGCTATCGTGGTAGACTGCGATCGGCCTGACGACGAGGAGACCATTCAGCGCCTGCTGGGTGCTGCTGCCGCCTACTACCTGGAAAACACGCTCAAACGTGGCGACGTGATCGGTATCTCTTCCTGGAGTGCTACGCTGCTGGCAATGGTAGACGCCATGCGCCCCCTGCCTCGTCCCATTGACGCCCAGGTGGTACAGATTCTCGGCGGCGTGGGGCAGCCGGACGCCGAAGTGCACGCCACGCATCTGACCAATCGCCTGACCAAGCTAGTGCACGGCAAGGCGGTCTTTCTGCCCGCGCCGGGAGTCGTGGGCTCAGAAGAAGCCCGACGCATCTTGTTGGCCGACCCCTATGTCTCGGAGGCGACTGCCCTCTTCGACCGGCTGACAGTGGCCCTGGTTGGCATCGGCTCGATCGAACCGTCGCGCTTGCTGGCGCGCAGTGGCAACGTGTTCTCCGAAAGCGAGCTGGATATAGCTCGACGACAGGGGGCCGTCGGTGACGTGTGCCTGCGCTTCTTCGACGCAGACGGGCAGCCGGTCATCACCGAACTGGACAGGCGCGTGATCGGCATTCCGCTCGAACAACTGCGGCGAGTCGAACGCACCGTCGGCATTGCCGGAGGCAGCCGCAAACAGGTAGCCATTCGCGGCGCGCTGCGCGGTCGGCTGGTTAATGTGCTGATCACCGATCGCTTCACCGCCCAGAACCTGCTCGATGCGCAAAACTGAGCGAGCGGCCAGTCAGGGGGGAGCCAACAGCCATAACCGGCAGCTGCGCCCTCGTGTTTTCCCCTCTTGTGCCGCCATAGAGATGGTGCTATAGTGCCCATAAGAGTACAAAAGAGGCTATGAGGCACAAGTTTTGCGACCCTTCACTTCTCTGCTGGCCAAGCCTCAAGACTTCTGACTCAATGCCCTTCACTAACTAGGAAGAAAGGTCTTTCAAGGAGGTAAGAGAATGGCTCAATCGCGCAAACCACAAAACGCTCAAGCTCAGGCTCAACGTGCCCTGGAGCAACTTGGCATTGAGACTGGCCTGGGACTTCAGGTGATCATCGTGGCGCTGGTGTCGGGCGTTATCGCTGCGCTGATCGATCGTATCCTCGACCTGCCGACCGACGCGCTTGTCTTCATGTTCGGCTGGGGCTTGATTGCCGCCCTCAACGGGCCGCTCTATTATTTGCTCAAGGGCAACAAAGAGAGCGTGGCTGCCACGGTGATGGCCGCGGTCAGCGGTTTCCTGGCCCTGCTGGCCTGGTGGATCGTCACCAAGCTGGTGGGCGAGCGGGACTTCGGCTACAACCCCGCTGATCAACTCAATCCGCTGGAAGTGCTGATCAGCGGTGTCGTGGTCGGCTTGCTCAGCTATGGCTGGTTCGTGCTGGCGCATCGCCTGCCAAAACTGCTCCGGCGCTGATGTCTCCCGCTAGCTCTGTAAAAGTGTGGGCGGCCTTGTGAACAAGAGGCCGCCCACTTTTGGTGATGTATTCTGACCCCTCAACAACAGGCCAGGGCTAACCGGTGTGCGCTGCTTCATTCTCCCCGCCCTCGCTCTCACACACTGCCCGTAACGCCCAGCGCGTGTTATGCACTTTTTCGCCCTCAACCCGCGCTGCGGGCGAAGAGGAGCATTCATGCGAGAGACAGCAAGTCCCCTCGCCCCGCGACGCAGTCGCACGGGAGAGGGGTGCAGGGGTGAGGGGAAAACGCCGGGCAAAAGATAACAGCCTCTAACTTCCTACCTGATAGATAGCTGGCCGATAGCGTGGCACGGGAATGGGTTTGCCATGCTTACGAGCAGTTTCAAGCCATAGGTCCCTGGCTATCAGCACCTCACGTAGCGCCTCCTCAGGTGTCGCGCCGGAAGCCGAACAATATTTGAGATCGGGGATATCGGCGATGTATTCGCCATCCTCTTCGCTATAAAAGATGTTAATGTGGTAGTCTTTCATCGCTTGTCCCTGGGCCTCAGGCTGTATTCCTCAACCAGCTTCAGAAACTGACGTAGTTGATACGGTTTGGCCTTGCCGTCCTTGCGCGGCTGGACAGAAAGCAGTTCCGGAATCTCAGGATGCACAAACACGTGATGGCTGCCTTGCACGCGATCCAGCACAAATCCGAAATGTTCCGAAACCAATACGAAATCGTCAAAACGAATATCGAGCGAGCCGGAGATCAGTTTTCGGAACACCCTTTGCCAGCGGGCCATCAGTGCCCCCTGTTTCAAGTATAAGCGATTTACTCATACAGGGGGCATTATCGTCGCTTCTCAGGGTTTATGCCAGCACCCGGATGCACCATAGAAAAAAAGTCTCACTGTGCCCCAAAATCCGCCCACGGGAGTACCGCGTTACCTCTCAACCGGGCAGTCTCAAACCAGGCTGGCAACGACAATCGCCAGCAGGATCAGGCTCAGGTAGACATTGGACACTTTGAAGACGCTCAGAGCACGCTGTCCGGTATAGTGCCAGCGCAGCGAAGCCGCCGCTTTCCAGAGCCAGGCCGTCGCCAGCGCCGCGGGGACCAGGTAGGGCCAGCCCAGAGCCGGGTGAGCTGCCAGCGCCAGCCCGAAGATTCCTGTTGCCGCGGCGTGTACCAGCATCCAGAAGACAGCCCGCTCGCGCGAGGCCACAACCGGCAACATCGGCACGCCCGCGCGGGCGTAGTCCGGACGATAGGCCAGAGCCAGACTCCAGAAGTGCAACGGTGACCAGGCGAACAGCAACGCCGCCAATCCCCACACGCCCGGATCGTTCCACTGCCCGACCGCCGCTCCCCCACTGATCACTGCCGCGCTGCCTGCCGCCCCGCCGATGACCACGTTGAGCACGCTGCGCGGTTTGAGCCAAAGCGTGTAGATGCCCACATAAATGAACGCGCCCACGGCCAACCAGGTCGCCAGCCAGGAGTTACCTGCGGCCCAGGCCAGAACGCTGGCCCCCACCACCATAGCGCTGGCGACGGGCAATAGCACCCGCGCGTTCACCTGACCGGTGACCAGCGGGCGACGGCGCGTGCGTTTCATCAGCCCGTCTTTGTGACGCTCCAGGTATTGGTTGAGGGCAGATGCGCCGCCCGCCGATAGCGTCCCCGTCAGGATGAGCAAAGCCAGGTCAGCGACGGCGGGAGTGCCGGCGCTGCCGATCAACGCACCGCCCAACGCGGCAAACAGCAGCAACAGCACCACGCGCAGCTTGAACAACACCATGACCGTTGCCAGCCAGCCGCTGCTGGTCTCTGCCGGAACTGTCTCCGCTCCTGTCTCTATCGTCGGACGTGCCGTTGTCGTCATGACTCCTCCATCATCACGTGCATTTTGTCACAGGAGATTATAGCCAAGAGGCGGTCTGAACCGCATCTTTTTGCAAATTTCTATCTATTTTTTGATGTTTTTCACGAAAGGACGCGGTCGGTGAGTGGCTCATCGCCGGTCGTCTCGCCACATGGGGAAGGAACATAGGGGCAGATTTTGATGCAGACTGACGCATTGACGCGAGGGCAGGTTTGGAACCCACCCCTACCCCTGCGGGTCTGGAAACCTGCTCACGGGTGCATTCGGATTTGGGGGCAAGAACTCAGCACAGAAGTGATCTCAGGAAGACTTTGCGAATTCCGCCAGTCTACCTCACCCCTAAATCCCCTCTCTCCACACGCGGAGAGGGGACTTAACAAGATGCTTACTCCCTCGCTCCGTGTATGGAGAGGGGGCCGGAGGGTGAGGTTTTCAAACGATCTCCGAAGCCTGCCAAAAAAGCGAATGCACCCCCTGCTCACCGCAGAACAACGTATCCGTGCCATGCGTGTTATAG
>DAOTZZ010000187.1:0-6789 GCA_034433965.1 Anaerolineae bacterium | reverse complement strand
CGCATGGGCCGCGACTCGATCTTGGTCAGGTTGATGTTGCGCAGGGCGAAGGCGCCCAGCGCGTCGTAGAGTGCGCGTGGGCGATGGCGCACGGCAAAGACCAGCGAAGTCTTGCTGGGATCGCGGCGCTGCGCGTCCTCGATGCCGATGGCGAAGAAGCGCGTCGAGTTGTAGGGATTGTCTTCGATGCCGCTCTCCAGCGTGACCAGGCCGTAGAGTTCGCCCGCCAGCGCCGAGGCGATCACTGCGGTATGCGGCTCCGGATGCTCGGCCAGCTCGCGCGCCGCGCCCGCCGTGTCGTAGGTGGCGACGGGTTCCCAGCCACGCCGTCGCAGGGTCTCGGCACACTGCGCCAACGCCTGCGGGTGCGATCGCACGCGCTTGATGTCCTCCAGGGTCGTGCCCTCCGGCGCGAGCAGGTGATGGGTGATGGGCAGCAGGTGCTCGGCCTGCACGCGGAAATCGTGCTCGATCAGCAGTTCGTAAACCTGGAAGACCGTGCCGGTCAGCGCATTTTCGACCGGCACCATGCCGTGCGTGGCCCGCCCGCGCCGGATAGCCTCGAAGACTTCGGGGAAGGTCTCGCAGGGCAGGGTTTGAGTGTCGTCGCCGAAATGACGGCGAATCGCCTCCTCTGAATATGCGCCGTGTTCCCCCTGAAAAGCGACAATGCGTTCGCCCATGGTTCTCTCCTTGTGAAGATGGTCGGCAGGGGTTTTGAGTCAAGAGTCAGGAGTTGGGTGTCGAAGAGGGTTGTACACTTTCCTCCAGACTCCAGACTCCAAACCCCAGACTCCTAACTCTCGACTTCCAACTCCAACAACGCCTCCAACGCCAGCCGGTAGCCCAACCAGCCCAGCCCGCTGATCTGCCCGACGCAGACCGGCGCGATCAGCGAGGTGCGGCGGAACGGCTCGCGGGCGTGAATGTTCGACAGGTGCACTTCGATGGCGGGCAGCCCGACCGCGCTGACAGCGTCGCGCAGGGCAACGCTGGTATGCGTGTAGCCGCCGGGGTTGAGGATGACCCCGTGCGCCCAACCGCGCGCCTCGTGCAGCGCGTCAATCAGCGCGCCCTCATGATTGCTCTGCACGATGCGCAGCGTCGCACCGTGCGCCGCCGCATACGCCTCCAGCCGCGCGTTGATCTCGTCCAGCGTCAGGCGACCGTAGACTTCCGGCTCGCGCGTCCCCAGCAGATTCAGGTTTGGCCCGTGCAGAATCAGGATGTTCATGCGCCCTCCCGCAGTGACTCCAGCACCGCGATCACCTCGTCGCGCGGCACGCCGTCCACCACACAGGGAGCGCCCGCCCCGCGCAGTAACACGAAACGGGCCGTCCCGCTCTGCCACTTCTTGTCATGACGCATGGCATCCCACAGGGCGGCGGGTTCCAGACCAGCGTAGCGGGTGGGCAGGCCCAGCGCCGTCACTGCCCGTTCGACGGTCTCGGCCAGTTCGGCAGATGCCAGGCCGCGCCGGGCGGACAGTCGCGCTGCCGCCACCAGGCCCACCGCCACCGCCTCGCCGTGCTTCCAGGCGTAGCCGCTGACCCCCTCGATGGCGTGCGCGAAGGTGTGCCCCAGGTTCAGGTGTGCCCGCACGCCGCTTTCGAGCCGATCCTGCTCGACGATGGCCTTCTTGACGCGCACCGCCCGCATCACGATCTCCTCGACCGGCTCCGGCCCGTGCGCCAGCAGGTGATCTACCAGCGGCGGGTCGGCAATTAACCCGGCCTTGAGCACTTCGGCCAGGCCGCAGCGCCACTCGACCGGCGGCAGGGTGCGCAGCGTCTCCGTATCGGCGAAGACGGCCAGCGGGTCTTTGAACGCGCCCACCAGATTCTTGCCCTGGGGCAGGTCAACGCCCACCTTGCCGCCCAGGCTGGCGTCTACCATCGCCAGCAGACTGGTGGGAGCCTGGACAAAGGCCACGCCGCGCATGAAGGTTGCCGCGATGAAGCCCGCCAGGTCGCCGATCACGCCGCCGCCCAGGGCGATCACCAGCGACGAGCGGTCACAGCCGCCCGCCAGCAAGTCGCCGTAGAGCGCCGTTGCCGTGCTCAGCGTCTTGTACGCCTCGCCATCGGGCACGGTGACCAGAAAAGCGTCTGGCAGACGGCCCACCAGCGCCTCCCCATAGAGCGGGGCAAGCGTGCTATTGGTGATCACCGCGATGCGCGAGAAGCGCCGCTCTCGCACAAAGGCGGGCAGCGCGTCCGTCAACGCGCCGCGCCGGATGACGACCGGGTATGCGCCGTCCGCACCCTGAATGGTCAACTCTGGCGATGATGCCACAGGCGTATCACCTCCCCGGCCACGTCCGCCGGTGTGCGCCCCGTCGTATCTACGGTGTGCGGCAGGGCCGCGTAATGCGCCGCCCTTGCCGCATAGAGCGCCGCCAACCGCGCGCGATCGGTGCTGAACAGCGGGCGCGCCGGATCGTCGCCCACCCGCTGCAGAATCTCGTCGAGCGAGGCCGTCAGGCAGACGATCAGGCTGCTCTGCGCGAAGGCGCGGCGCGTGGAGTCGTCGAGCAGCGCCCCCCCGCCCACCGCGATCACCTGATCGCGCCCCGCCGCGATCTCCTGACAGATTTCCGCTTCCAGTCGCCGGAAGGCCGACTCGCCGTCCTGGGCGAAGATGGCGGCGATTGTCCGTCCGGCGCGGCGCTCGATCTCGGCGTCGGTGTCCACGAAGGCCAGGGCCAACTGCCCGGCAATGAGCCGCCCGACGGTGCTCTTGCCCGTGCCCATGAAACCGGCCAGGACTAGGTTGTGAGGGCCCCTTGTCATAGAGAGTCTCGGTAAAGCTCCACGTTGTGCTTTACCTCACCCCCCGCTCGGCGCTGGCGCGCCTCGCCGCCCCCTCTCCATTCTAATGGAGGGGGCAAGCCGAGCGTAGCGAGGCTGGGGGTGAGGTCATGTCTCATAGCCGAAACGCCAGGGTGTATCGTCCATGGGCAGGTCATCCAACCGGGCCTGACGCAGCGCCGCGAAACGCGGGCGCAGCTCGTCCAGGCTGTCGCCGCCCAGCTTGCGCAACAGTTCGTCGGCCAGCACCAACGCCACCATCGCCTCGAGGATCACCACGGCGCGGGGTGTGGCACAGAAATCACTGCGCTCGTATTCGGTGTGCGCGGGCGTCCCCGTTGCCAGGTTCACCGACTCCAGCGGCGTGAGCGTGGTGCTGATCGGCTTCATGGCCGCGCGCACGATCAACGGCTCGCCGGTGGTCATGCCGCCTTCCAGCCCGCCGGAGCGGTTGCTGGTCCGGTGTATGCGCCCTTCTTCGTCCAGCGCCAACCGGTCGTGTACCTGCGTGCCGGGGCGACGCGCGTTCTCGAAGGCCGGGCCGATCTCCACCCCCTTGATGCTCGGCACGCTGCACACCGCGCCCGCTAGACGCCCGGTCAGGCGGCGGTCGTAGTGCACATGCGATCCCAAGCCCGGCGGCACCCCCAGCGCCACGACCTCGATGATCCCGCCAAGCGTGTCCTTGTCCACCTTGGCCTGGCGGATGGCCGCGCGCATCCGTTCCGCCGCCTCTGGATCGGGGCAGCTCACGTCCGACTCCGCCGCCGCAGCGAAGCGAGCCAGATAGTCGGGCGGATCGTCGGTGAAGTGTGCCGCCTCCGGCCCGATGGCGATCACATAGCCGCCCACGGTGATGCCGAACTCGGCCAGCAGCCGCCGGGCAATCGCGCCGATCGCCACGCGCATGGCGGTTTCGCGCGCGCTGGCCCGCTCCAACGCCAGGCGCAGGTCGCGGTAGCCGTACTTGAGGGCACCGGTCAGGTCGGCGTGACCGGGGCGTGGCGTGCTCATGGGCGGGATGTCGCGCTCCGCCCAGTTCTTCCAGTCGCGGTTGTCGATCACCAGCGCAATCGGCCCGCCGGTGGTGCGACCGTTCATCACGCCGCTGGTCAGGCGGACGCGGTCATGCTCGATCTGCATCCGTCCCCCTGCGCCATAACCCTGCTGGCGGCGGGCCAGGTCACGGTTGATGTCGTCGGGCGTCAGGGGGACTCCGGCGGGCATGCCTTCCAGAATGCCAGTCAGCGCCGGGCCGTGACTTTCGCCCGCAGTGAGAAAACGCAGCACAGTTCCTCCGAAAGAGCTATCAGCCATCAGCGTTCAGCGGAGTCCCTCTCCCTGGTGACTGCGCCGCTGGGCGAGGGGACATATCGGTTTGCCAATCCGCAATCCGCGTTCTCGTCTCATTCCACGCGCACCAGGTGATATTGCTTTTTGCCCTTGCGCAGCACCAGGGCGCGCCCTTCGAGGGCATCGCTCAGCGTGACGCGCCGCTCGACATGGTCCACGCGGGCGTTGTTCAGGTACAACCCGCCGCTTTCGATGAGGGTGCGTGCCTGTTTTTTGGAGCGCTCCAGTCCACACGTCACGGCCAGGTCAACCAGGCTCACTCCATCGCCCTGCAGATCGGCGGCGGGCACAGTGCTGGACGGCACTTCGGCGAAGATATCGAGCAGGTCGTCGGCGCTCAGCCCTTCCAGGTCGCGCTCGCCGAAGAGCACGGCGGTCGCCTGCTGTGCCTTGCGCAGCCCCTCCTCGCCGTGCACCATGCGCGTGACCTCCTCGGCCAGGCGACGTTGTGCCGCCCGCAGGTGCGGCTCGGTGACGACGGCGTGCTCCAGCGCGGCGATCTCCTCGCGGCTGAGCAGGGTGAAGAATTTGAGATACTGCACCACGTCGGCGTCGGGCGTGTTGATCCAGAACTGGTAGAAGCGGAACGGCGAAGTGCGGCGGGCGTCCAGCCAGACCGTCCCGGCCTCCGTCTTGCCAAACTTGACGCCAGTGGAGGTGGTGACCAGCGGCACGGTCAGGGCATAGGCTTTGCCGTCGGCCACCTTGCGGATCAGCTCTGTGCCAGCGGTGATGTTGCCCCACTGATCGCTGCCGCCCATCTGGAAAGTGCAGCCGTAGTCCAGGTAGAGGCGCAGGAAGTCATACGCCTGCAGCAGCATGTAGCTGAACTCGGTGAACGAGATGCCCTCGTCGCTCTCCAGGCGCATCTTGACCGAGTCCTTGGCCAGCATGTAGTTGACGGTGAAGTGCTTGCCGATGTCGCGCAGGAACTCGATCAGGTTCAGCCGGCACAGCCAGTCGGCGTTGTTGAGCAGCAGGGCCGGGTTGGGTACGCCCTCGAAGGCCAGGAAGTGCGCCAGTTGCGCCTTGATCCCTTCCAGGTTGCGGGCCAGTTGCTCCTCGGAGAGCAGTTGACGCTCTTTGGTCTTGCCGCTGGGGTCGCCGATCAGGCCAGTGCCGCCGCCCGCCAGCGCGATCGGCGTGTGACCGTGCCGCTGCAGGTGCACCAGCACCATGATCGGCAGCAGCGATCCCACGTGCAGGCTGTCGGCGGTGGGGTCGAAGCCGATGTAGGCGGTCACCTTCTCGGCGGCGAGCACCTCTGCCGCGCCTTCGGTGATATTGTGGATCATGCCGCGCCAGCGCAACTCTTCGAAGACGTTCTCGGCAATTCCTGTGGTTGCAGCGATCGTCGGATGAGTCATGGTTCGTGTATTCCTGTTCACGGATTATCAGGTAGACCAACCAGGGCGGCCTGCGCCGCCTCCGTCATTATAGCGAGCGGCGGCGCAATCCCCACCCACTGTGCAAAAGCCAGCGCTCCCTGACGGACGAGCATCCCCAGCCCGCCAAAGGCGCGCGCCCCCGCCGCCTGAGCCTGGCGCATCAGCGCGGTGAGCGGCGGATTGTAGACCAGGTCGTAGAGCACGGCACGTGTCGGGAAGGGCACCCCCTGCGGCCAGGGCGACTCGTGCACGTGCGGAAACATGCCCACTGGCGTGCAGTTGACGATCAGATCGGCGGCAGGGGCGAGCGTGGCAAGATCGGCATAGCTGACGACCGGCCAGCCCGTCACGGTCTGCCCGCTGCCCCCTGAACGGCTGATCAGGGTGATCCCCGCCGCGCCCAGGTGTGCCAGCGCATAGACGACCGCCCGTGCGCTCCCGCCGGTGCCCAGCACCAGGCATGTCGCGCCCTGCACGGCGATCCCCTGCGCGCGCAGGTCTTCGGCGAAACCCTGCCAGTCGGTGTTGTCGGCGTGCAGCGACCCGTCCGGCTGAACGACCAGCGTATTGACCGCGCCGATGGCCCGCGCCGCCGGCGTGACTTTGCTCACCTGGGACAGGTTCAGGGCCGCCGCCTTGTGCGGGATGGTCACGTTGAAGCCGCGATAACCCGCTGTCAGCAGCCGCGCCACTTCCTCGCCGAAGCGGTCGGGCGGGACGGGTAGCAGATCGTACTGCCAATCCAGCCCCAGGGCCGCGAAGGCAGCGTTGTGCATGGCGGGGGAGACGCTATGCGTCACCGGCCAGCCGAGCAATCCCACGCGCTCAGTCATGGCTGCTCCACATCATCTCCGCGCCGAGCGCCCGCATCGTCTCCACGAAGCCGGGGAATGAGTCGTGCGCACAGGCGGCGTCCTCGACCACCGTCTCGCCGTCGGCCAGCAGTCCGGCGACGGCCAGGGCCATGGCCACACGGTGATCGTCGTGACCCTGCACCACCGCGCCGCGCAGACGCTGCGGCCCGACGATGCGAAAGCCATCCGGCAGCTCGTCAATCGCCGCGCCCATCTTGCGCAGTTCGGCGGCCATCACCGCGATGCGGTCGGTCTCCTTGACGCGCAGCTCCGCCGCGTCGCGCACCAGGGTTTCGCCCGCCGCCTGCGTCGCGGCGACCATCAGGGCGGGGAACTCGTCAATGGCGCGCACGATCAGATCGCCGCCCACGGTTGTCCCGCGCA
>DAOTZZ010000186.1:0-15019 GCA_034433965.1 Anaerolineae bacterium | reverse complement strand
CAGCGGCGCAGGCGACCGCAGCGGCGGCCCCCAGTAGGGCACGTGCGCCACGTCCGGGCGCAAGCGGGCCACGCCGCGCGGGAAGGCGCGCTGCTCGAACCACACCTTGCCCAGATGACCGCGAAACCGCCCCGGCACAGGCAACACATCTACGGCTGGCGGCAAGGCGTCCAACTCGGTGATGCGGCCCGGCACGATCAGCGTCAGGCGCAGATCGGACGCGCACGCAGGCAGTGCTTCCACCAGGTGGCGCACATACTGCCCGCTACCGGTGTGCGGTTGATCCCAGAACCAGCCGTTGATCGCGATGTGCATGGAGGAACCTGCCCGGAGTTTCAAGCCGAACAAGAGGCACTGCCTGGGCCGCGGCGTCGCCTAGGAGTTCATCATCTCCAGCGCTTCGGCCAGCGTGGGCCGGAAGATGAATTCGTGCCCGTTGTGCCCGAAGCCGCCCAGGCTGAGGGTCAAAGCGCGCAGGTAGGGAGAAGCGCCCACGACAATCACCCGGTATACGCGTGCATCGTGCAACAGGCGCAACGTCCGAAGCTGAGTCAGCAACGATGTGCTGATTGACTGTAGCTCGGACATATCCACAATGCCGATCACGCGGTCGTCCGCGCTCAGTTCGTCAAAGAGCGCGTCTTCCGCCTGCGTGATCGTCTGCAGATCGCCGGGCACGATCTGTCCCCAGAAACGGTAATACAGGGCCCCTCTACGCCCGAACAGTTTGAGATCGATCGGCATGGGCTGTCACTCACTGGCATTGTTACGTGTTCTCATTCTAACACGTCCCCTTCACCATACAACCGCGTCATTCCCCGTTTTTCACGCGATTTTCAGTTCTTTCGCCACGAAACCGGCCCTCGTGAGGTCAGAACGGTCCAAGAGTCCGGCGGGCGAAGGTGGCGCGCTCTCCACAGCCCAGTATAATGCGGGCAAAGAGAGTGCGAAGGTATCCGGCGGCGTGCAACCATTCACCATTTCCTTCGGCGAACAGCGGGCCATTGCGGTGCAGGCCAGGCCGCACACCCCGCCCGCGCAGGCCCTGACTGCCCTGGGACTTCCCCCCTACCGCGGCATCATCGTCATTCACGGCGGGGCGGGAGCGATGGAACGCAGCGCCATGCCCGCCGTGCGCGCCTTCCTGGCAGATGCGGTCGTGCCGCTGGCCCAGGCGCATCAGTTGTTGGTCGCCGACGGGGCCACACAGACCGGCGTCGCCCGACTGATGGGCGAAGCGCGGGCGGCTGCCAGAGCCACCTTTCCGCTGTTGGGCGTCGCGCCGCAGCGCTACGTCACCTACCCTGGCGGCCCTCCCCCCGGCCAGGAACGCTACCCGCTCAATCCGCACCATTCGCATTTCATCTTCGTCGAAGGGGATGGCTTCGGCGTGGAGTCGGCGCTACTGGTCGGTCTGCTGCGGGCAACCAGCGCCCCCGGCTTCGCGCTGATCGTCAACGGGGGGAAGATCGTCATGGAAGAAGTGCGCGCCCAGGCTGCGCAGGGCAACGCCATCGTCATCTTGCGCGGATCGGGGCGCGCCGCCGACCGTCTGGCCGATAGCGCCAGCGCCGAACGCGCCAGCCTGCCAGCCGGTGCGCGGCTCTACCTGGCCGAGGTACGCGCTCCGGCGGCTTTCGGGGCGCTGGCCCGCCGCCTGCTGTCGCTACCCGCCCCATGATAACAACAATGACGGGCGCTGCATGGCACCCGTCATCCTGATTCACGCTTCTACTGCTGCAGCAACTGTCTGCGCAGCGTCTCCGGCCCGGTCACGCCGTTGTTGACCGCGCGCGGACGCCCCTGCCAGTCAAGCACCACCGTGGTAGGGACGCTCAACACTCCCCACCGATCGGCCACGTCGCGCTGCTCCAGTGCATTGACCTCGATCACCTGCACCCGGTCGCCCAGTTCGGCCAGCAGACGCTGCAAAGCCGGGCGCTGCTGAGTGCGACAGGGCGCACAGGTCGGGGAACTGAAATAGAGGATGGCCGGTATACCGGGCCGCAGTCCGCTGATCAGCGGGTCGCTGAGTGCGGTACGCCGTGCGCGGAACACCTGCCAGCGGCGCAGCCCCCCAACCATCAGCACCGCGAGCAATGCCAGGATGAGCAACAGCGTCAGTCGTTCGATCATCGCGTCCCCCGCAGCGGCGAGCGGTCGAAGCCGGGCACGCCCAGCCGGTTCAACCAGTAGTAGAGCGTGCAGCCCGCGCACCACCCCGCGAACAGGTTCAGGCTGGCCAGGGCGATCACCAGCCCCGCCAGCGCCCAGCCGAGCACTTCCAGGCCGCCGAAAAGCGCCAGCGTCCCCAGGGTGACGCAGATACCGCCCAGCAGTTGGGCGAAGCGGTGCGGTTCCGGATGATCGGGGACGAGATCGGGCCGGATCAGACCCGTGGGCAGGAGCAGATGGCGATACACGCGCGAAAACAGCCCCAGCGCGGGCACTGCGGCGGAGATCAGCATCACGGCGGCGGTGAAAGCGGCCAGCGCGGGCGCGTCCAGCACGAAGGCCAGCGCCAGCAAGACAATGGTGAAGACCTGGTTGGTGCGTATCTGACTATGATCTACCTGGCGCTCGGTAGTCATCGTTGCCTCCTCGAAATTGAGCGCTACCGGTACAAAAGACAAGGCCAACGAGCCTCATCGCGCAGCACGTTCTGCGTCGCGACCCGGCGAAAGCCTTCGCCGTTTCGGGGACGCTGCTGCGCAGTTCAGCCGCTGGCCTTGGGGAAGTCGGTGTTCAACCTGCCTGAAGCTGTGTGCGCTAGCGCCCCCGCTTCAGACAGATACAGCGAAAATAGGTTGGCATGTGAGCCTGCCCTGTGCTACGCTGGCAAACGATTGATGTTCTCACCTGTTCAGATTGTAGGCAAGTGCCGCGATCATGTCAATGGCTGTTGAAGTATTTATGTGATGGCCGGACACGTCACCCCTGGCGCATCAGGGAAGCGCTCAGAGGGGCGCATGCAAAGGTTGTCAGCGCCTTGCTTGACACGGGAGCGTTTACCTCATCCCCAGCTTCGCTTCGCTCGGCTCGCCCCTCTCCAGCCTGGACTGGAGGCAGCGAGGCACGTGAGCACCGAGCGGGGGTGAGGTAAACCAGAGCCGCGGCAAACTGCCTGACACATTTTGCACGCACCCGCTCAGAGAACAGCACCCAGAATCAAAAAGACCTGCGGAATCTCAGGCGAGATTCCGTAGGCCGGGCACACACCCCTGGAGAAAGCGTCAGCGGACGTAACGGTCCGCCCCCGCCATCAGCAGAGTCATGATGTCGCGATCCCACGCCTGCATGAAGACGCCGAACTCGGCCCGGTCGTAATAGTCCGGATACCAGGCTTCGATGAACAGGTCGGAGTCCTTGTCGGCATAGAAACGCGCCACCGAGGCTTTGTCATTGAGGGTATTGAGCATTTCCAGGTAACCGAGCCGATCCCGCTTGGCATTGTCGTTACAACCGAAAATGGACACGAAGAGTATCCCGCCTGCCAACCGCCGCACCAGGAAATTAGGCTGGCTCTGATGCCTGGCCCGCATGAGGTCCCCATCCCTGCTGACTTGATAACCCAGAAACTCCAGGTGTACGCCGATCTGCTCCATGACGTCCGCGCTCATTCTTATCTCCTTTTTCTGCCGGATGAAAGGGGCCAGGCAGGCAGGCGCGTCCGCTTGCGTGTCGGGCCTTTTCCTCATTATATGCCCGTCGGCGTGCTGAGAAAACTGCCATACGATTGAACCGGTACGTAACCACTGCCCACAGCGGACTATTCGGCAGGGATCAAACTCTTGCACTTCGGATAGTTGGGGCAGGCATAAAAGCGTTTGCCCTGGTACGCCCCACGCTGTGCCACGCGCAATACCATGAGAGTACCGCATTTGGGGCAGCGCGGGACACCGCTGGCGACGGATGCCCTGGTCTTTGGAGATGAGTTGAGTCTTGCTGCTTCTACCGTCGGCTGTGCGCTCTTCAAATATGGCGCTAGCTTTGCCTCCAGACTGCGAGTGTCATAAGCATACTGAACAGGAATACGCAGCAGAGGAAGCCTGGCCGCCTCAAAGACCGCCTCAACAAACTCATCGCGCTGAACGCGGTCGGGCCGCTGATGGCTGCGGTCGTCCAGTTCGATAGCCACAACAGGCTGCAAAGTAGCCGGTTCGCACAGCAAGAAATCAACATGCTTGCGGTCAATCTGAGATTTGGCCTTGAGATTCTCGTGAGGCCGAGGCACGTAGAAGATATTCCACAGGCCAACTTTGGTGAAGATAAGGGCACGATCCGCCACAACCGTTCTCAGCACTTGATAGAAGGATTTCTCCGCGTTCGACAGAAAATCGTCTCGCACTCTGTAAGGAAGCACTTTCGGGGGGAAGGTTTCTTCCTCGGTCCAGTACTCCACCACCCCCGCGCGCTCATGATTGGTCTTGCCTGTTCCGCCCATGCCGAAAAGCGCGGCCAGACAACCGGGACTTCCTCTGGCTCCCATTTCCCTTTCTCCCACGAGATTAGCAGCAAAGAACGTCGCGAGAATCGTCACAGAACGATCTCACAGCGCTCGATCAACCCATACCGTTGAGCATTACCCGCCCGCCTGCTCGTCCAACGTTGCCAGCATGGCTTCGACGGCAGCACACAGAAGGGCAGAATCTCCTCTCGGTGCGCGCACAATTCTTCCAGGGTTGGGGGTATGCGCAGTTTCTCACTCACCTTCTGATTCGCGCCCTCTACTACACCGTCCGGCTGTAGAGATACTGCGGAGCACCCTCGCGCTTGAATTCCATCTCCAGCAGCGGCAATGTGACATCCCAGGCAAAGGAGACGATCTCGCGGTAGTCATGACGCAGCGCCCAGTCGCACAGTGTCATCACCAGCAAGCCTTTGATCGGACGCCTGGCCCATACGAAAGCGTGCACGCGCTGCGGGTCGTCGCGATCCTGCTGCATCAGCGCGTAGGCCTCCTGGCCAGTGACCAGAATATGCAGCCGGGCCGTCTCGATCTCCACGATCTCCGGCACGCTGTTCCAGAAACCAGGGGTCATGCGATCCCACTCCTCGCGGGCATTCTGGTACCGGCCCAAGGGCATGTGCCAGCCCTCGATCTGCGCCGGATCGAACGTCTTGAGATCGCTGGCCTGGTAGAAGACGCGCCCTTCCCGCGCGGGCAACACAATGCGCTGACCGGTGTGCGCCCGGCTGAACTGATGGTGCTCGTAGAGTGCGGCGTTGGCTTCGCCATCGGCGATGGTAATTCGCTTGCAGCGAATGGCCTGCCCGATCTGCACGATATAGGTCAGCAGGGCGCTGCTCAGCCCGGCGTCGGCGAAATCGGGGTGCACCACGAGGCGAGACAGGTTGATATGATGGCCGAACGGTTCCGGCTCGCGCCCGATGAAAATCTCGGCCTCGGCCCCCACCTGCCCGTCAATCTCGGCCACCAGGGGGATACCGTCGCTGCCGCGCAGCAGGTTCGCCAGATGCACCGCGCACATCTCGACGCTGGCCCAGGGACCGCCGTTCATCCAGCGCTCGAACAGCGTCAGTTCCTCATACTCTGCCGGCACCCATTCCCCGTCGGGCGTGCGTCTCCGCCAGGTGGAGATGGTCGCGTTGTGCAACGCCGAGATACTGGCCGCATCGGCCAGGGTTGCCTGGCGCACTGTGATCTGCGACATGGCATGTGTTCTCCTGTGATCCACAAACGGAGCAGCGTTAGAGCAAATCGGCCAGGCCGATCTTCGGGTCGCGCCGGGGGAACAGCACGCGCAACAGATCGGCATACCGTTCCGCATAGCCCATGGTCAGGTTGTCTATAGTGTACCAGCCCGTCATCAGCCGCACGATCGAAACCGAGGGTGCTTCCAGCTCAACGATCTCCGGCTCGCCCATGCCCAGGAAAGCTTCCGCCTGTTCCTGCTCGGTGGTGACGATCAGGCGGTAGGGGCGCAAAGCAAAGCGGCTGTTCAGGCGACGCGCTTCCAGCGTCGGCTCCAGCAGGTACAGCGCCAGCGCCAGGTTGTGCAGGCGCAGCAACGCCGCCCCGGTGAAGAAGCGCAGCCGCGCTCCGCGCACCAGCGCATGCTGCATGAAGACGCTCTGCGGGTGCACGAACAGCCCGATACGATCCACGTTGAAGCTCTGCGCCATCCGCCCGATCTGCGCCAGCAGCGCCTCGACCGCATCCGGATGATCGCCCGCCGCCTCGATGACGTTGAAGCGGGCCGCCTGCGTGTCGCGAAAGGTATTGACCGGTCCCTGCGAGACCAGCCGCGCATAGGCCGCCAGCCGCCCATCAACTTCGGCCACCAGGAAGTCGTCGACCTCTCCGCGCCCGCTGCGCAGCAGGTGCTCAATCTGCCACGCCCACGTATCCTGGTCACGCACAAAGAGGTAATGTCCGCGCGCGCTCTCCTGCGCGTAGAGCGCCTGCACGGCTGGCAAGTCGTCGCTATAGTAGCGGCGCACCGTCACTTCGCGGCTGCGCGCCCCCAGCCGATCGGCCATACGCCGCTCGTAGCTGTGCTCCTGGCTCCACTGTCCGGCGCGCAGGGCTTGCTCGGTGCCAATCTCCGATTCAAAATTGGTCAGGTACAGGCCCACCGCATAATCGTAGCCCCAGCTCTCGAATAACCACGGATCGCCGAAGCTGAGGCCCAGCGCGTATTCCTGCTCGGACATGCGCTGATGAAGGGCTTCCAGCAGCAGCCCCTCATAACCGCGCCCCTGATACGATTCCAACACGCTCAGCAGGCTGATCTCGGCAGTGGGTAAGACGCTCTCGCCAATCTGCAACTGCCGCGGCACCAGGGTCGCGTGCGCAGCGATTTCCCCTTCCTCATCCCCATCAATCACCAGGCAATTGGCCGGGTCGAACCCTGGCTGCATGCCGTACCAGGTCGCGACCTGCTCATACTCCTCCGCGCCGTAGGCCAGGCGGATATGATCCAGGACGGCTTCCTGCTCCTCTGGCCAGCGCACCGCTCGGACGTTCATGACATCCCCCCCAAGTGACGTGTGGATCGCCCCACTTTCAGCAGCGATTATACAGCACCGACCACAGGACGCTACCCGGACGCCCGCGAAGGGGAGTGTGCACAAGTCGCTGACAACCTATGCACGCCCCCTGGCGAACCCACGGTAGGCAATCAGCCCCATTCGTGCTATATTTTGGGGGCAAACTAATTGCGTGGGTATTGCGCGCAGGGAGCAGACAGTCCCCCTTGTCTGCCACCTACTGTAGGGGAAGGAGCCAGCCAGGAATGGGTTCGAAGACCTTTGAGGTGACCGAGGCCACCTTTGAGCAGGAAGTGCTGAAGTCCGAATTGCCGGTCCTGCTCGACTTTTGGGCCGAATGGTGCGCCCCGTGTCGGATGATCGCGCCGCTGGTGGATCAGCTCGCCGAAAAGTACGAAGGCAAGCTGCGCGTCGGCAAGGTGGACGCCGACCAGAACCAGAATCTGCTGATGCAATATGGCATCATGGGCATTCCCACCCTGATGCTCTTCAAGAACGGGGAAGTCGCAGAGCGGATTGTCGGTTTCATGCCCATGCCCGCCCTGGAGCCGAAAATCGCCCGGCACCTGGACTGACCCGTCGGACACGTCACGGCATGGCACACGGCTCTGCCCGGCTGGGTTGAGCCGTGTTTTTTTATCCCCGTCCCCGCTACCTGCTGACGAATGGCCCGGCCACCACGCGGAAGAACCAACCTGTCGGCGCGGGGAGTTCTGGCCCCTCGCCTTGCTGCACATGGAAGGCAGCGGACTGATAGCCCAGGCGCAACCCGACCATCAGCCCCACATGCCACAGGGGCAGCATCAGATCGATCCCGATTCCACCCCGCAGCAACAGCGATCCCCAGCCGGTACTTTCTGGCGTGCTCTTGCCTTCGCGCGGACGCAGCGCGACTCCGCCGCCCATGCCGCCCATGCCCGCCAGCGTATAGACGCGCAGGAAGCGCTTTTGCACCAGCATCACCCCCAGGTCGAGCGCGCCCTGGCCCGTGCCATAAGAGGCTGAGCCGCCCTCTGTCTCGTACACGCCCCCGCTGCCAGAACCGCTTCCTTCCAGCGCCAGGCGCCCGGCAGTCAGCAGGGCGCCACCCCCGCCTCCGCGCAACGGCGCTGCGCCGGGCACGCCCATCCCCTCCAGCCAGGGCCGGATGTCTGCCAGCCGGAGCGTCGTATCCTGCAAGGCCGTATAGCCTGCCAGCGTGGCCTGTCGTTTAGGATGTTCCGACGAGGTCACAGACGCACTTGCGCCGAAGAGCAATGCCCCCAACAACTGCCCTAACGCGATCATGATCCGCTCTCCCTCCTGGTTTGTGCACAGTTTTCCACAGGCTGTGCACAACCTGTCAGCAGGTTATGCCAGCCCTTCTGCACACGATGTCTACAGCTTATTGTACTCGAGGGCGGGAGCGCGGGCGCTTTCCCGCTTTACGCGGATATATCTCGCCTTCGGGGCAAAACGCTGAACCGCAAAGACACCGGGCATCCAGAGGAAAACAGAAAAGGCCGGCGTCTGTCTCCGCGCCTTCTGCGTCTCCGCGATGAATTTCGTCTCAGAAGGGAGTATCTCTCAGCCCAGCCATACCAAATACAGGATGATCTCCTGGTCGCGGTAGGCGAACGACTGAGCATCGTCGAGCAGAGGGGAAGTGTAGTAGATCGTCCGCGCTGCGCCGCCCGCGAGTGGCATGAGGTAGACCCGGCTGCGCCGCGTACCGCTGTCGTTTTCTGACCAGGCCAGGCGAGTCTGTGCGGGATCAACGGCATAGGCAACGCCCAGGGGCGCTCTGTCCACATCGTCAGGGGTCGGATCGGGTTCTACGGCCACCAGACGACTGGGAACCTCGCCCGGCCTGCCGATGTACAGTCCCGACTGTCCCCTGGCGCAGGCGGGATCGGCGATGGCCCGGAAGAGGATGCGCCCATCCTGGAGCCAGGTAGGGCGATCCATGAACAGCCCCTCGATGGCAAAGGCCAGCGGACGCGCCCCTCCCCGTGAAAGGGCATAGGCGGGCAGCCAGCTATCGTCGGCCAGACCCAGCGGGCCGCTACGACATGCCCCGCGGAAGCGCGCATTCTGCCAGGTGCTCACCGCGTAGACCTGCTGCGTCCCGTCGGGCGAGCGCCAGGGTGCCCAGGGCTGTAGCACCCGCTCCGCTTCCTCCGGCGACAAAGCACCGGACTCCCGTGCAACCGGATCGTACACGCGGTAGTATGGCTGTAAACCGCCGGCTACCCCCAGCCCCAGATAGAGAACCACCGGACGCCCGTCGGGCAGCCAGCCCACGTCCAGGTCGAGACCGGCGGGCACACGCAGCAGTTCAACAGGAAGAGCCGAGCCATCTGCAGGCGCATAGCTGGCGATCGCGTGCTGTTCGGTCTGCACCACGTAGGCCACCGCCTCGCCCGCCGGTGACCACTGCGCCGTCAGCAGACGACCGCCCGCGGGTAATTCGCCGACGATGATCGCCCGCCGCGCCGTCGTCTCGAACACCATCGCCGCCCCGGCGCTGGCATAGAGCAGGCGCGTTCCATCCGGGCTGGGCAGCAACGGCCAGACCTGCACACCGCGATCAATCTCCAGGGGGGCGCCTGCCCCTTCGAGCGGAAGCAAGACCAGACGACGCGCCTTGAGACCCTGGATCAGGGCCAGGGTTGGCAGGGGCGGATCGGCTGAGGAAACTTCTGGCGCAGGAGCGCTGGGCGTCGGGAGGATCAGGCGGGCGGCGGGCGCGAGGGGCGCATCGGCGGGCAGGAAATACAGCGTCGCCCCGCCGAATAAGACCACGCTGCCCACTACGGCCAGCCAGTGCAGCGCTCGCCTGGCGTTCACGGCTGCCTCTCTGCTCTCACCGCCCCGGCACGCCGACCCCTTCCTTGACGCGCGTGCCCACCAGCCGCCCGTCGCGCAGTTCGTGCACCACGTCAGCCTCGGCCATCACCTGCGGATCGTGCGTGGCGATCACCAGCGTGACGCCGCGCTCCTCCACCAGGCGGCGCAGCAAATCCAGGATACGTCGTCCGGTGCGCGTGTCGAGCTGACCGGTCGGCTCGTCGGCCAGCACCAGTTGGGGGTCTTCCGCCAGCGCCCGCGCGATGGCCACGCGCTGCTGTTCGCCTCCCGAAAGCTCATAGGGCCGATGGTGCGCGCGGTCGCTCAGCCCCACCCAGGCCAGCGCCTCGTCCACGCGGGCTTCGCGCTCGTCGGGCGGCAGACCGCGCATCCGCAACGGCACGCCGACGTTTTCGCGCGCGCTCAGCAACGGCATCAACCCGAAGCTCTGGAAAATGAAGCCGAGCTTGTGCAGACGCAACGCCAGCAATTCGCGCTCGTCGAGCTGACTCAGGTTGCGGCCCAGCACCCACACCGTGCCCTGTGTGGGTTTGTCCAGGCCGGCGATCAGGTTGAGCAGGGTCGTCTTGCCGGAGCCAGAACGCCCCACGATGGCGGTCATGCGCTGCGGCCAGATGTCGAGCGTCACATCGTTGATGGCGTGAATATCCTCACCGGCCAGATGATAGACCCGGTGCACGCCCTCCAGGCGCACCGCCGGTTCCAGGCTGCTGGAATAGCCACGTTCGTCGTTCCTCATCGCTCGCTCACTCCTGGCCCTCACGGTCGCCGTCACGGTGCGCGTGTTCTGGCCACACGCCGATGTGATCCTCATACAGATGCAACCGCACCCGGTCTTCCAAATCCAGGGCTTCGATGTACGCTTCGGGCAGTTGCAGGCGTCCGGCGCGGTCGAGGATGGCGTATTCTTCCTCGTGAACAGCGATGTCGCCCTCGCGCCGCCGCAGAATCTCGGTGCTGGTGCGTCCATCGCGCATCCCCACCACGCGATCCACCCTGGTCGAGACGGTCATGTCGTGCGTGACAATGATGATCGTCACGTTGAAGTCTACATTCAGCGCGCGCAAGGTGTGGAAAATCTGCTCGGCAGACTGATTGTCCACTTCGCCCGTCGGCTCGTCGGCCAGCAACAGGCGGGGACGGTTGGCCATGGCCACAGCAATTGCTACGCGCTGCTGCTCGCCACCCGACAGACGGTCGGGCCGGTGCTTCATGCGGTCGGCCAACCCCACCCGTTCCAGCAGATCGGCAGCGCGGTCGCGCCGTTCGCGGGCCGGGAACCCCGCCAGCGCCATCGGCAACTCGACGTTTTCCAGCGCCGTCAGGTAGGGCAACAGGTTGCGCGCCGTCTGCTGCCACACAAAGCCGACCATGAAGCGCCGGTAGCGCACCTGATCGCGGCGCGTCAGTTCCAGCAGGTTGTAGTCGCCCACGCGCACGCGCCCCGCCGTGGGGAAGTCCAGCCCGCCCAGGATGTTCATCAGCGTGGACTTGCCCGACCCCGACGGCCCCACCAGCGCCATCATCTCACCTTCGCGCACCACCAGGTCCAGCCCCTGCAAGGCGACCACTTCCAGGTCGGCCACCTTATAGATTTTGACCAGGTTGTCGCACTCGATGAACACCGGTCGGGCCGCCTGCACATTCTCGGAGACGGTTTGCGAGCCTGGCTGTGATTGGTTCATCTTCCTGTCACTCTCCCTGGAAATTACGGATTGTGGATTTGGCCTTTCACAATTCGCAATCCGCAATCCGCAATTCGCAATTTATCACCGGCTATTCCTCCCCCAGCCGCAACACCTGGTTGACGCTCATGCGGCGCAGGAAGATCGCGGCAATGCCCATCAACACCGTGAAGGAGACAACGAGCGTCGCCAAGAGCAAGCCCAGATCAGCCAGCGGCAACCGCAAAGTCTCGTTTCCGACCAGCGCCAGGAAAGGCAACAGCAGATAGGCCAGCCCCGCGCCGATCAGGCTGCCGATGACCAGTGCTGGCAAGACAAGAGCCACCTGCTCGATCAACAACAGTCGCCAGATGTTGCCCGCGTTCCAGCCCAGCGAACGCAGCACGGCGAAAGTGAACAGCCGTTGCCGGGCTGTCACCACCAGGTAGAAGGCGAAATCGAGCAGCGTGAGCGCCAGGCTGATCCAGAAGCCGGCGAAGAGCATCCCCGCTACGGCGCTGGGCAATGGTTCGCGCTGCAATTCCCCATAGCGATCCCAGGCCCAGCGCACCTCGGCAATCCCCTCGCCCAGCGCGGCAAGGGCCGCCCGCAGCGCGTCGGGCGGGGCCTGACGGGGCAATTCCAGCCAGGCTTCGTTGTCGGCGAAGAAATACACGGTGGAAGCCGCCTGATTGATCACGGGTTGCAGCAGGTCGCGGTGCGTGATCATCACCGGCGCTTTGGCATCTACCGAGGGGAAATCGTCGAAGACGCCAACCACGCGATAGCCCAATTCCACCGAGCCGCTGCCCAGGTTGAGCACCAGATTGCGCTCGTCGCCAGGGGCGAGCGGCTCGTCGGCGGCAGTGCGCGCGCCAAACTGCCGGGCAAAGGCGGCGTTGATCAGCACCGGCAGCCGGTCAAGGCGCGGCTCGTTGACCGTGATACTCGGTTCGCGTCGCCGCCCGCCCAGCTTGCCCATGCTGTAGTCCAGGCGCAGCGCCGTCGGCCCGTCCACCTCGATCACTTCGCCCCGGACGCGCCGCATCTCCACACCCTGCACCAGGCTACCGCCGGTGATCTGCGTCCACGAGGCGGCGTAGGGGTTGGCGACGGTGGCCTGCGCCCAGGCGTTGGCCTCGTCCTCGAAGCTCTCCAGTGTGCGCGTCGTGCCGAAGGCGTCCTGCGTCGCCAGACGATCCACGTAGATCGTATGCTTGAAGGCGTCAATATTCCCCTGCTCGCTCGCCAGCGCCAGGCGCATCAGGCGATAGGGTTTGTGCGCACCTTGCGGCAACTCCCCCTCGAAAGTCAGCCATTGCTCGACAGGCGTGGGCGGCAGAGTCTGCGCCCGCTCTGCGCCGGGCGCAGCCGAGACCGGCGCGATCCCTGGCGGCAACAGGCGCACGCGATAGGGGATGCCCAGTGCGTCCTGCAGATAGGCGATCAACTGCACGGACACCGGCGGGTCCTCGGCGATCCACTGTGGCAGCGAATAGACCTGCACCGACAGGCGCACCGCCTCTTCGGGCAGTTCCAGGCCGGGCGGCGGGGGAAGAGTCACGCCGCGCAGTGGAGTCAGCAGCGTCGCCAGGTCAGCGAAAGCCGGGCCGACCACCTGCGGGTCTACCCCGAAGAGATGCACCCTGGCCCGTGTAGCGGTCGTGCCGGGGTCGCCGACGACATGCATCAGCGTGAGCGCCCCCGTCACACCGGGCAGTTGTTCCCAGCGCACATCCTGCGCGTAGAGTTGCGCCGGGTCGAAGGTGACGCGGGCGCTGCTGCCGACCTCCTCGCGCGCTGCCGTCCAGGCCCCGCGGTCGCGCGTGGCGGAGATGCTCAGCGAGGCTGTGCCCAACGCCAGGGTCATGATCAGCAGCAGCACCAGCATGGCATAGTGCCCCGGGTCGCGGGCGACGCGCCACACCGCCAGCGGCAGCGTCAGGTGACGGGTACGCTGCGCCACGCGCGAGACGATCTCCATCAACCAGGGGAACAGGCGCATCCAGGCCATGCCCAGCCCCAACACGATGCCGAACACAGCGGGCACCGTATCGAGCACGAAGACGGGCAGGCTATAATCGCCGAAGACGTGATAGCTGCCCCGCTCAGCCGCGAAGCTCCCTTGTGTCAGTTCGGCGCTGATCTCCGCGATGACCTTGCCTGGCGCGGCCAGCAGATTCTGCAGCAGCGTATCGAAATCGCCGCCGACCAGGTAATACAGCCGCAACGTGAACAGCGCGCCTACCAGCAGCGCCACCATGTCCAGGTAGTAGCGCAACCACCAGGGCGTCTCCTTGGGGCGCGAAGCGATCTGCTTGAGTCGCGCCAGACTGCGGCGAGCGGCGGGCACGGCGGGCCAGGTCAGCCGCAGGATGATCGGCACGGTGATCAGGGCGCTGAGCACATAGGAAATGGTGGGAATGGACGTCGCGCCCAGCGAATGTCCGCCCAACGCCTGCGCCAGCGGGCCGTAGTGCTCCATCAGGCGCAGGAAGACGACGCTGAGCAGCGGGCCAAGCGCAAACCCCACCAGCGCCAGCAGAGTCACGGTGACCAGTTGCATCAGCACCAGTTGAAAAGTGCTGCCGCCCCGGCTGACAATAGTGCTCCATTCCTGGCTCTGCTGTTCCAACACCAGGGAGGTAGTGCTGACCAGGTGCTGCGCCATCAGCCCGGCGATGAGCGCGGAGAAGGCGATGATCACCAGTTCGTTGTCGGCCACATCGCCCGCATAGCCTTCCAGCAACGAGGTCAGGCCGGTCAACACGCGCAGGCTGGGGTGATAGGCCCCCAGGCGGTTCTGCAACAGGGCCAGCCGTTCCCGGTAGGTGCGGATGTTGTCGGCGGTGATGACGTCCGTGTTGGTGCTGATGACGTAGTAGTAGCGATTGCCGGGGGTTACGCCCGCCAGCCAGTCGTTGTATGCTTCCGGAATGGTCGCAAACCCGAAGTCGTAGCGCATCTGGCCGGGCGCTATTTCCACCTCCGCCCCATAAAGGAAGTTGCGGTTGCCTTCCCAGAAGGGGTCTTGGGGGTCTTTGGGTTCGACAATGCCCACAATCACCACCGAGGCCACTTGGCCGCTGCCGTCGAGTTGCTTGCTGCCCACCACGAAGCGCTGCCCCACTTCCAGATTGGCCCGACGGGCCACCTCCGCCGTGACCACGATCTCCACCTGGCCGCGATTGTAGATGCCGATCTGCCGGGCCTGCTGTTCGGCGTCGCTCAGGCCGGTGGGATCCACGACGTCAGGGGGAGGCAGACGCACCGGCCAGCGCCCTTCCAGCAACGTCAGACGAGCCGGCATATCGCCGAAGGCAAACGGCTGGAAGGTGTGATCCAGGCGCGTGGAGCGCGCCGTCACCGGTTCGCCATAGCGATACATATAGCCGCCGGTTGCCAGGCCAGCGGCCTCCACGCCGCCCTCGGTGGTGGGTGGCGTGTAGTCGGCGCGGATGAAATGCGTGTAGCCCGTCGCCAGCGGCCCC
>DAOTZZ010000185.1:0-2554 GCA_034433965.1 Anaerolineae bacterium | reverse complement strand
GGTGAGCTTCGTCGTCTATGGCGGCGTGGTGGAGGTGCGCCCGCACAAGGTGACGGTGTTGGCGGACGATGCCGAGTCGATCTACGAGCTAGACGTGGCAGAGATCGAGGAGGCTCGCAAGCGCGCGCGCGACTTGATGGCCGAAAGCCCCTCCGAAGCGCAGCGTGCAGAGATCGCCCAGGAGCTACGGCGAGCAGAAATCGCCGCCAGGGTCTACAGCCGGGTCCAGGGGCGCGGCCAACGAGTGCGCAGCCTGGAAGACGAAGAAACCTAGCAGCTCAGGCACGGGTTGTGCAGGCTTGTACAACATCGCGCCGGGGGCGTCTCCGGCGCGGTGTTTTTTCGCGTGTTGGGGCGGCTTGCGGTATACCTTGTGACAGAATACGCTGACCAGCGACAGGGGAAAGCGACTTCCGTATGGGACTATTCTCGCGAAAACTGGGGGTAGACCTGGGCACGAACAAGGTCATGATCTACGCCGATGGGCAGATCGTGCTCCAGGAACCGTCTATGGTGGCTCTCACTATCGAAGAAGAGCGCGTGGTAGCAGTGGGACAGGAAGCCCGCGACATGTACGGACGCCATCCGGAGCATATCGAGGTGCTGCGTCCACTGCGCGATGGCGTCATTGCCGATTACGAAGTGACTGAAGCCATGCTGCGCTACTTCTTCCGCAAGGTGAGCGGGCGTCTGCACTTCCGCGGGCCGGAGGTCATGTTGAGCGTGCCCTATGGCGTGACCAGCGTCGAAAAGCGCGCTGTGCACGAGGCCGCGGTACGTGCGGGGGCACGCGCGGCCTATCTGTTGCCGGAGCCGCTACTGGCCGCCCTGGGAGCCGGCTTGCCGATCAGCACGCCGGCGGGCAACATGGTCTTCAACCTGGGGGGTGGGGCCAGCGAAGCGGCAGTGCTGGCCATGAACGGGATCGTGGTGGCCGACAGCATCCGCATGGGGGGCATGCGCCTGGACGAGGCGATCATCAACTACGTGCGCCGCAAGTACAGTCTGGTCATTGGCGAGCCGACCGCCGAGTCGGTGAAGATTCAGATCGGCGCGGCGGTAGACATCGGCGAGGAACTGAGCATGGAGATTCAGGGGCGTGACCAGGTGGGTGGACTACCCCGCACGATCACCATCACCACCAGCGAAGTTGTGGAAGCCATCCGGGAACCCCTGGAGACCATCGTCAGCGCAGCCCAGAGCGTGCTGGAAAAGACTCCGCCGGAACTGGCGGCAGACATCATAGACCGGGGCATCGTGTTGACGGGCGGGGGCGCGTTGTTGCGCGGCATAGACGTATACATCACGCAGAAGGTAGGCGTGCCCGCCTATCGCGCCGAAGACCCCATGGTAGCCGTGGCAGTGGGAGCGGGGCGTGCCCTGGAAGACCTGGCCTTGCTGCGAAGGACGATGGTGGGGCTATAGCCCCGCGACGCGAGGTTGGTGGGCGGGCGTGGCCGCGCGGGTCACGCCCGTTTTCATTAGACGACAGGGTGGACAAGGTGCACTGCTGTCGCCGCTCCAACACAATTCTTATTGGGCGCTGCCCGGTGAATTTCCTTATAATCCCTGTGTGAGCTTGCGGCGACACCAGCCATCCTACCACTTATCACGATTCTCTCTGCGGGCGGGGTCGCCGTGCCTGGTAACGGTCTGGCACCCCGCAGGGGTGTAGTAACACGCACAAGGAGAAACGAAAAAATGGCTATCAAGTATGAGTTGCCCCCTCTGCCGTATGCGTATGACGCGCTGGAACCGCACATTGACGAGCAAACCATGCGCCTGCATCACGATAAGCACCATCTGGCCTATGTCAACGGGCTGAACAACGCGCTAGACAAGCTAGAGCAGGCCCGCGCAGCAGGCGATCTGGGGCTGGTCAAGCACTGGTCGCGCGAAGCGGCGTTCCACGGGTCGGGGCATTTACTGCACAGCATCTTCTGGCCGAACATGGCTCCGGCGGGTAACGGTGGCGGCGGCGAGCCATCCGGCGAATTGGCCGCGCAGATAGCCAGAGACTTCGGCAGCTTCGCTGCGTTCAAGGCGCATTTCTCGGCAGCGGCCAATCAGGTCGAGGGCAGCGGGTGGGCGCTGCTGGTCTGGGAGCCGCTGGCCCGTCAGCTCGAGGTCTTGCAGGCGGAGAAGCACCAGAACCTGACGCAGTGGGGCGTGCAGCCACTGCTGGTGCTGGACGTATGGGAGCACGCCTACTACCTGAAGTATCAGAACAACCGCGCCGCGTATGTCGAGGCGTGGTGGAATGTAGTCAACTGGGCGGACGTGACCGAACGGTTCAAGGCGGCGGCAGGCGGCTAGTACTTCCGCCCCCCGTGTCAAAGGTTAGCTCGCTTGGTTTACCTCACCCCCAGTCTCGCTTCGCTCGGCTTGCCCCTCCCGCGTCGCAGAAGGGGCTACGAGGCGCGTCAGTGCCGGGTGGGGGTGAGGTAAACGCCCGGTGTCAAGCACGCCGCTGACAACTTTTGCACGCCCCCCCCTTCGAGCAGGGCTCATGGGTAGAAAGAGTGAAAAGCGACTAACTCAGCGATAAAGTAGG
>DAOTZZ010000184.1:0-9262 GCA_034433965.1 Anaerolineae bacterium | reverse complement strand
GGGGGTCGCGGCGGTCAGTGGCCACATTCTTGACGTAGATATGTCGATCAATGCCCCATTCCGTCGCCCGCTGGAACTCGTCCAGCGTCCATTCGCCCAGCTCGTTCCAGAACAGGCCGATGTAGAGCGCCGAGCGTTTGAGCGCGTCCAGGTAGACCTGGCGGATCGAGCGATCGGCTGCCGGAGCGTCTTCCTCGAACACCCAGGCTTGCAGCGTCACTACGTCGTTGCTCAGCGCAGGGATCAACTCGCGCAGGGCCTGCCGCTCGGCGGCGAGTTCCTGCATCTTGGAGCTGACGAACACATACAGGGGCGCTGTCATAGGCCAGGTTCCAGGCACTTGAGCAAAGTCGGACGGGCGCTGAACGGGCAAATAATAATCTGTTTTCAAGAAAACTATACTATGGATTGCGCCCTTCTGCCCGATTTTGAGGGGACATGGGGTGTTGCCGAAGCCCTGCCTGCTGAGTTTTCAGCGGACGGACTTCCTTTGTGCAGATCGGCTATGTGCAAAACTGCAGAGCGAGACAGTTGCGTCACCCTGTTTTTCCACTAAACTGAGGATAGAGCGGCCCGACTGTGGCAGGGCAACTTCCGTCAATTGAATGTTTTCGAGGAGTGAGCGTATGTTCAAAAAACTGGCAGTTCTGGCAGTCCTGGTAGCGTTGGTGGCGGGCGGTGTCATCTCGGCAGCGCCGCGCGCCGTCGCACAAGATGAGATCATCTTCGGCATGGTGCTGGTTGGCCCCAAGGACGATCGCGGCTGGAGCCAGGCGCATTACACCGCCGGGCAGTATGTGGAGGCCAACCTGCCTGGCGCAAAAATGATCGCGCTGGAAAGCCTCAATGCAGCAGCCCGTCCAGAGACCACGCTCGACCAGGTCGTGGAGGACATGGTCAACCAGGGAGCCAAGATCATCTTCACCACCTCAGCAGATTTCGAAGTAGATACCAGCATCGTGGCTGAGTTCTATCCAGATGTGGTCTTCATCAACATCTCCGGCGACGATGCGCTGTGGGGCATTGCGCCGCCGAATGTTGGCAACATCATGGGGCAGATGGAATATGGCAAGATGATCGCCGGCTGCGCCGCCGCCCTGAAGACCGAAACGGGCAAGATCGGCTACGTCGGCCCGCTGATCGATCCGGAGACGATCCGCCTGACCAACTCGGTCTACCTGGGCGCGCGCTACTGCTACGAGAAGTATCGCGGCCTGGACCCCAACACGCTGGACTTTGCCGTCACCTGGATCGGTTTCTGGTTCAATATCCCCGGCGTGACGCTCGACCCGACCGAGGTCTCTAATGCCTTCCTGGATGAGGGGCGCGATGTGCTGATCTCCGGCATTGACACCACCGAGGCGATTGTGGTGGCCAAGCAGCGCGCCGCCGAAGGGGCCAAGGTGTGGGCGATCCCCTATGACTTCGAAGGCGCGTGCGAAGAAGCGCCCGACATCTGCCTGGGTGTGCCCTACTTCCACTGGGGGCCGGCGTACCTGAAGGCGGTCAAGGCCGTGCAGGAAGGCACCTGGCAGCCTTCGTGGGATTGGAATGGGCCGGATTGGTCGGACATCAACAACCCCGACACGACGGCGGTGGGCTATATCTATGGCAATGGCCTGACCGACGAGGAAAAGGCCATCCTGGATGAATTCATCGCCGGGCTGGCCGCCGGTGCGAAGGGCGAAGAGGGCGGCATCAACCTGTGGGTTGGCCCGCTCAATTTCCAGGATGGCTCGGTCTTCCTGGAGGAGGGCGAAGTCGCCACGCCCAAGCAAATCTGGTTCCAGGCCCGCAATGCCGAAGAGGCCACCTCGCCCGACGAAGTGACTCCGCCGCAGTTGCTGGCCGGTATCAAGGGCACCAGCCAGTAATCCGCTATGTCCGTTGCCTGGGGGGAGAGGGGTCGCGTGCTCCTCTCCCTTCGTTTGGGGCCGCTGTCCGTCAGAGATGATCTGTCGGCGGGACAACTGTCATTGTCGTGCAAGGCGAAGCTGAGGAAAGAAATCGGCCAGCGGAACTGGCGAGGTCTGCGTCAGGTCGCCGCTGCGGGCGCGCCTCAGCGGGTAGCGCTCCGGTCAGCCGAGAGCCTACGAGGACATGGCCCCGCAACTGGCGCGGATCACCAGGTTGCCGGCGACGGTCACTGAGGGCACGGAGCGCGCTTTGCGGCGCAGCAGGCGGTTGATCAGCAGGTGCGCGGCTTTCTGCCCCATCTGATTGAGCGGATAGGCGAAGGAAGTCAGCGGCGGCGTGAGCGCCTCAGCCAGATAGCGGTCGTCGTAACCCACGATCGCCAGATCGTGCGGCACGTGCAGCCCACGGCTAACTGCGGCCTGAATGCAGCCTGCCGCCATCAGGTCGTTCGCCACGAAGATGGCGTCAATTTCCGGATGGCGGTTGAGCAGTTGATGTGTGGCCTCCGTACCGCTGCAGATTTCCCAGTCCCCAAATTCAACCAGCGACGGATCATAGGGGAAACCGTAGTCTTCCAGGGCCTTCTTGTAGCCCTTCAGGCGCTCGGCTGCCGAAGCCCAGTGTTCGGGGCCGCTGATGTACGCCACCTTGCGATACCCCAGGTCCAGCAGGTGCCGTGTCGCGTCGTATCCGCCGCGGATATTGTCGGTGCCCACGCAGTTGTGCTCCACCATCGGCTGGCGCAACTGCACGAAGATCATAGGGGGGTAGGCTTCGTCGTTCAGGTAGATCGCCGGATCACTCCAGCTATCCACGAAGATTAACCCGTCCACCTGGTGCTGCTGAAACTGCTCCAGCACCCGCTTTTCCAGGTCGGGATTCTGTTCGGTGTCGCCGATGAGCAGGCCATAGCCCCGCTCGGTGGCGATCTCGTGAATGCCGCGAGTAATGCGCAACGATAGCTCGTCGGTGAGGAAGCTGAGCACCACGCCGATGGTCATCGTCCGATTCGTGCGCAGTGCTCTGGCCATCATGCTGGGCACATAGCCCAGCTCTTGGGCGGCCTGCAACACTCTCTGGCGAGTTTCTGGCCGGAAGTTGCTGGCTCCGTTTTCCAGGCCGCTCAGAATCTGGGAAACGGCGGTCTGCGAGACACCGGCCAGCCGGGCAACATCCGCCTGCGTAGCGCGTTTCCTGGTCATTGATACAGCCGCCCTTCATTTCCACTTGATGGAATCAGGTTTTTCGTATTATAGATGCTTTTGGTCAGGCTTTGTCAAGTGTGAAAACTCACCGTGCAATAGGGCCTGGCCCGCTTGACTCTGCCAGAAAACCATGCTAGAGTGTGATTGAAATCAATTGTTGCGTAGTAGTAAAGAGGTGATCAGTCTTGTTTTCACCCTGTGCTTTCATTCTCTGTGAGGTATCTTCTTCCCCTGTTCTTCGATCCCAGGGGCCTTCCGCAATGGGCCTGAGGTGCATAGACTGACGGTTTCCTGGCCTGTTATGTCCCAGACTATTATCCAGGGAGCGGTTTCAGTGCGCCGTAATATTATTACGCATTACCTGAGACCAACCGCCATCATACTGACAATGGCTGATGGGCAGGAAGCGCATTTTGCAACCAGCATGACGGGTCTCCTGCATGACGATGACCCCGCAGCGAATCCTAGCCCAGACCAAACACATTCACAACCGCCGCTTTTCCCGGCACCCGCCCGGTTTGACAAACCCCCTGCCCTGCGGTAGCACTACTACGCTTGCGAGTTATTGCCTGGGCATTCTGCAGAAAGGGGTAGGCGCGGCGGGCGAACTGCCGTGCCGTCAGGGCGATGAAACGACCACTGGTTGAGTGCATTCCCAACTTCAGCGAGGGCCGCCGCCCGGAAGTGATCGAGGCTATCGTCCGCGCCATGCGTTCGGCGGGCGGCGTATACATCCTGGATACCACCAGCGACCCCGACCACAATCGCTCGGTGGTGACCTTCGCTGGCACGCCTGCCGCGGTTGAAGCGGCCATGTTCGCCGCCATCCGGCAGGCTGCCGAACTGATTGACATGACGCAGCACCGCGGGGAGCACCCGCGTCTGGGCGCGACCGACGTGGTACCCTTCGTGCCACTGCGCGACGTGACCATGGACGAGTGCGTGGCCATCGCGCGTCGCCTGGGGCAGCGCGTGGGCGAGGAACTGGGCATCCCTGTTTATCTCTACGAATACGCCGCCACCCGCCCCGACCGGCAAAACCTGGCCGACCTGCGCAACGCCAGTTTTCAGTACGAGCAACTCAAGGAAGCCATTGCTACCGATCCCGCGCGGATGCCCGACTTCGGCCCAGCGGAGGTGGGCACGGCTGGTGCGACAATCATCGGGGCGCGGGCACCGCTGGTGGCCTTCAATGTGTTTCTGAGCACGCCCGATGTGCGCATAGCCGATCAGATCGCCCGCGCGGTGCGCCATTCCAACGGCGGCCTGCGCTATGTCAAGGCGGCGGGCTTCCTGGTAGAAGGCCAGGCGCAGGTCTCCATGAACCTCACCGACTATCGCCGCACACCCGTCGCCCGCGTGATGGAGATGATCCGCCGCGAAGCCGCGCGTTATGGCGTGACGGTGACCTGCAGCGAGTTGATCGGCCTGGCTCCTCAGGAATTCTTCGTCGAGGCGGCGCGCTGGTATCTGCAACTGGACAAGTTCGTCCCCGATCAGATTCTCGAAACGCGCATCCAACGCGCCGAGGCCGCCGAAGCCGAACTGATCGCCGCCGAACCGCCCATGCCCGAAGACGCTGCCCGCCCGATGCCCGCCGTGGAACCGGTGCCCCCTGCGCCTGCCGCTTTCGTAGATGCTGTGGCGGCAGGCACGCCAACGCCCGGCGGCGGAGCGGTGGCAGCGCTGGCAGGGGCGCTGAGCGCGGCGCTGGCCGAGATGGTGGCTCGTCTGACCATGGGCAAGAAGCGCTATGCGGAAGTCGAGCAGACGATGCAGGCGGTCGCCGCGGCTGCCGCCGACCTGCGCGCGCGCCTGCTGGCGGCCATAGACGAGGACGTGGCCGCCTTCGAAAGAGTACTGGCCGCTTCTCGCCTGCCGAAAGACGATCCCAACCGCGCGCAGGCCCTTCAAGAAGCGACGATTCACGCGGCAGACGTGCCGCTGGAAGTGGCGCGGCTGGCGCTGGAAGCCATGCGCCTGGCCGGGCAGGTCGCCGCGCAGGGCAACGTCAACGCGGCCAGCGACGCGGCGACGGCGGTCTTCATGGGGCTGGCCGCCGTAGAGGGCGCGGCGCTGAACGTGCGCATCAACGTCGCTGGCCTGGACGACTCACAGCTTGCAGCGCGTTATCGTCGCGACGTGGCAACCCTGGTGGAGACGGCGCGGGCACTGCGCGAGACCATCTTGCAGACTGTCGAAGCGCGCGCGGCCCTGGCCTGACACGGCAGGGTAAAGCAGACGGGCGGGTTTCCTGGTTCGCCTCACCGGCAGGATACGGGGGATCAGGGGCATTGTGTTAGACTCTCTGTGTGCTTCTCCGTGTCCTCCGTGCCCTCAGCGGTGAATCGCGACAGCGGCTGCGGGCATGGCTGGTAGAAAGGGAACGCTCGTTGGCGACGATCACATACCGGGGGCGGCTGCTGGCCGTGATCATGCTGCTGAGTCTGGCGACCGCCTGCCAGACAGAAAGCGGCGCGGCTCCCACCAGCCTCCCCTCACCGACGACTGACGCGCTGGGCACGGCTATCGCTTTGCAGGCACAGGCTACGCGCGTCCCCACAGCGACGCCCTGGCCCTCGGCGACAGTCACCCCGTCTCCGTCGGTCACGCCGACCCCGACCGCTTCGCCAGGTGTCACGCCGACGTTAGCGGTGTTGCTGGTCAGCGCGCAGGCGACGCCGACGCCTTACCCGACCAACACGCCGCGCCCGACTCAGGGCGTCTTGCAGGCCGCCGGAAGTAACGCGCCCACCGCTGACACCTTCGATCAGACGGGCGAACTGCGCGATCACTACTGGTTGGGGCGACCCTTCCCGCGCGATCCCAGCAACCATATCCGCGACTACGCCAGCCGCAATTATCCCTATGGTTCGACCGGCGGGGGGCAGTTCCAGACGCATCACGGCATTGACATTCAAAATCCGCTGGGCACGGCAATCCTGGCGGTGGCGAGCGGGTGGGTAATCTACGCGGGCAGCGACTCGGTGATACAATTCGGGCCGAGCACTGATTTCTATGGCAACCTGGTGGTGATCGAGCACGATCAGAAAGCGCCGACCGGCGAGCCGCTCTACACACTTTACGGGCACATGCTGCGGGTGGACGTGCAGGCGGGGCAGCGCGTCGAGCAGGGGCAGAAGATCGGGCAGGTAGGCGCGACAGGCGTAGCCCTGGGCGCGCACCTGCACCTGGAAGTGCGCCTGGGCAATCCCTACGACTATGGCCGCACCTACAACCCCGACCTGTGGATTCGCCCCTGGCCGACCTATGGCACGCTGGCCGGACGCATCACCGACGCTTACGGCCATCGTCTGTACGATGTGGCGATCACCATTCAGTCGGACGGCGGCCCCAGCCGCACCGCCTATTCTTACGCCGACGACACGGTCAACCCCGACCCGTACTACGGCGAGCACTTCACCTACGCCGATCTGCCCGCGGGCGAATACCAGGTGTTGGTGCGCAAGAACGACGTGCTGCGCTTCAAGGGCACAGTCACCGTTGAGCCAGGGCGTACGAACTGGATTGACATCCGCCTGAACTGAGGGGGATGCGACCAGTGATCGGTCTTCAAAAAAAGAGCGCCCACTGCGCAGCGAAGGCAGGGGGCGCTTTCTATGCGGTCGAGATAGCGCTACGCTTTCGCCAGGGCGCGGTAGGCGCGGATGTAGCCCATGCCCCACTCGTCGCGCCCCAGCATCAGGTCAATGGCGCGGATCGCCAGCCCATTGGTAAGCGGATTGCAGATCGGCGCGTTGACACCTTCGTGTGCCAGCAGGGTCAGGAACACCGTGTTGAGCACTTCGCGTTCGGGCATCCCGTGCGACACGTTGCTCGCACCCGCCGTCATGTTGCAGCCGAGAGTCTGGCGGATCAGGCGGGCGGTCGCCAGGGTCACCGCGCCGGCGGTGTGATCGGCGCTGATGGCCATCACCAGGGGATCGAAGAGGATGTCCTCCGGCTTGATGTTCAGTTTGGCCGCCTCGTTGAGGATGTTCTCCGCCACGCGCAGACGCGCCTCCGGTGTGCCAGGGATGCCGCTGTCGTCCATGCACAGGGCGATCACCGCCGCGCCGTATTCGGCCACGATGGGCAGCACCGCTTTGAGCTTGGCCGTCTCGCCGTTGACCGAATTGACCAGCGCCCGTCCCCTGGCGGCCTTCAGCCCGGCTTCGAGCGCCGCAGGATTGGCAGAGTCAATGCACACGGGCAGGTCTACAGTGTCCTGCACCAGGCGCACAGCCTGTGGCAACAGCGCGACCTCATCCACACTGGCCGCCCCGACGTTGACATCGAGCACGCGCGCGCCCGCGTCCGCCTGAGCCTGAGCGTCGCGCGGGATGCGGCTGAGGTCGCCTGCCTGCAGTTCAGCGCTGAACGCTTTGCGTCCGGTGGGATTGATACGCTCACCGATCATCACGATCGGCAGATCGGGGCCGATGATTACTTCGCTGGAGGGGCCTTTGAGCACGGTTTGCATGAGGATATTTCTCTCCTATCGAAACGAGCCTGGGGTGTGCGCGGGTGCTTTGTACCCAGGGACGTACTATCTCATCGGGGGCGAAGTGTACTGCGCCACCCTGCCTCTGACAAGGGCAGCGAGGAGGGGGTGAACGAACAGCTATGGACTGGGGCGGGAGAGCGCGTCAGCAATCTGGGGCGCGGTGATGCTCACTGGCAAAGCCCCTCACTCCGCCAGCACATTGATCAGCAACGCCGCGATCACGCCCGGTATCCAGCCGGCGATGGTCAGGATGGTCACCACCAGAATCACCCCGCAGCCGCGATCCAGCACGCTCAACGGCGGGAACAGCACACACAATATCGCCCGAAAACAGCCCATCCCCCGCGCTCCTTTCTGCGTTGGCTGGAAATCTCTATCTCTATTACGGGGGACGCAGCCCTGACGTTGCGTCCCCCCGACTGCTGTCAGACCATATGATGCATCTGCAGCACGTCGCGATGCACGAAAGCCAGCGGTACGCTCTGGGGTAGAGCCGCCTGCGGTGGGAAGAGCGGGAACACCTGCACCTGGGTTGCGCCGATGAACTGCGCTCGCGAGGCGAAGGCGAATTCGCCGACCAGCACATCCGGCCCCATGTGAAAGTTGCCCTGGATGCAATAGTGCGAGGTGTAGGCCGCCAGCCGTTCGGTGCGCGGCAACAGACCCGTCTCCTCCTGCGGGAGGGCGGCATCGAACAGGATGGCGTGACAACTCGTCTTGGCGACAAACAGCCCTTCGAGCTGCATGCTGCGGGCCGGATTGCCCGGCTCCAGCCCGTAGACCGTCACCTGGTTCAGCGAGAAGGTGCCGCGGCGTTCGTCGTTGAGGTAGGTTTGCAGCGTGCCAATGACTGCCAGTTGTCCGCGTGCCACAAATCCCGGCAACAGGATATGCACCGCCACCGGTTTGGCGGAGGTGGTCTCAAACAGCCCCATGAGATACGCTCCTCTCTGTCGCGGGTGAACGCCCAGACGCTTCTCATTGTACAGTATCTGCGCGGGGCGCGCTGAGCGGGTTGTGGAGAACAGTTTTTTTGCTTTTCGCCGCGTTTTTCGCGCCGCGCCCGCCCCGGCTATAATCAGGCGGAGGCATGCAGCGCATGGGGCAATTCGCAGCCACGATCACAGGCTCTCTGCGGCGCACAGCGCACGTCTGGCGGCTGCTCAGGCAGGCGCTCGCCCTGCTGGCGCTGATCCTGATCGGCGGTGCGTTGACGCTGGCGGTCACCATCGTCCGCTATGGGGCAAGCGACCGTGCCCGCCCTGCTGACGTGATTGTGGTGCTGGGTGGGGGCGAAGCGGGCACGGTACGGCGGGCGCAACATGGTGCAGCGCTCTACCGGGCCGGTTACGCGCCCCGTGTGCTGTGTACAGGCGGAGCAACCATCCCCGGGGGCGACACAGAAGCCGCCCGCTGTGCTCAGGTGATGAAGGCAGAGGGCGTGCCCATTGTCGCCGTGTGGCGCGAGGATGCCAGCCGCAGCACGGCGGAGAACGCGTATGCGACGGCGGCGCTGATGGCCGCGCAGGGCTGGCGTGACGCTGTGTTGGTGAGCGATGATTTTCACCTGTGGCGGGCGCGCTGGCTGTTCGAACGGCAGGGGGTGCGCGTCTATCCCAGTCCGGCGCAGCGC
>DAOTZZ010000183.1:0-16876 GCA_034433965.1 Anaerolineae bacterium | reverse complement strand
TCTTTACCACGAATCGCGTTAAGGCGGCTCCTGTGCTGCGCGACCAGGCGCTGCTGGCCAGGCCGGAGCCGACGGCGCGCGCTGTCCTGATCAACACCGGCAGCGCCAATGCCTGCACCGGCCAGCGCGGCCTCGCTGACGCGCACGATTCGGCGGCTCTGGTGGCGAATTTGCTGGGTTGCCCGCCAGACGAAGTGCTCACCCTCTCGACAGGTGTGATCGGCCTGCCGCTCAATATGGACGCCATGCGGCAGGGGATCGAGAGACTGGTACCCGCGCTGCGGCCAGAGGGCTGGCCGGAAGCTGCCGAAGCGATCATGACCACCGACACACGTCCCAAGCTCGCATCGGTGCGCCTGTCGTCCGGTGTTGTGATGGCGGGCATGGCCAAAGGGGCGGGCATGATCGCGCCGCACATGGCGACCATGCTGGCGGTGATTGGCACCGATGCGGCGCTATCCCCGGATACTCTGAATCGCATGTTGCGGCGGGCGGTGGAGGCCAGCTTCAACCGGATCGTGGTAGACGGCGACATGAGCACCAACGATACGGTGTTGTTGCTTGCCAACGGGGCGTCTGATACGACTCCCGATGTTGAGGAGTTCGGCGCGGCGCTGACGGCCCTGTGTATCGAACTGGCGCAGGCCATCGTGCGCGACGGCGAAGGCGCAACCAAGTTTGTCACAGTGGAGGTGACCGGCGCGGCGACAGAAGCGGTCGCGCGGACTGTGGCCCGGCAGATTGCCACCTCGCCGCTGGTCAAGACGGCCTTCTACGGGGCGGACGCCAACTGGGGGCGTATCCTGGCGGCGGCGGGTTATGCGGGCGTCGAACTCGATCCGGCCCGGCTCGCCCTATGGCTACTCGATGCCGACGGGCAGCCGGTCATGCAACTTGTCTGCGGCGGCGAACCGACCGCTTACGATGAGCAGGCAGCCATCGCCCTGATGCGCACCGACACGTGGGGGGTGCGCCTCGATCTGGGACAGGGGACGGATGCCTCGCACGTGTGGACGTGCGACCTCAGTCACGACTACGTCACCATCAACGGGCACTATCGGACGTGAGGGCCGATTGCCGTTGTGCATAGTGCCCCTCGCTTGTACAGACTGTACAACGAGACGAGCCCTGCAACATACTAAAATAGGATGTGTGCGCCTTGGTAGCGCACACACGCCTTTCGCTTTCCCCCGCTGATTCCCGGCGTGTCGCTTGGTAGCCTGATACCGCGTGGCCTTTTGTGCATAATGCCCGTATTTGGCGAAGGTTCATCATTTGACAGCCCCGAAAAAAGCTGATAATTTAGAAAAAATGTCTAATCATTATACAAAAGAACGAACATTCTTATTAGTAAGAGAAAGGAGGTGGAGTGCGGCCAATCCAACGGCTCATTCCCAGGACAGAGAGAGCTTTTCGAATCGAATCAGCCCAAAGAACCTCGTTTAGTGTAATCATCAAGGAGGAAAAGCCATGAAGAAAGTACGCCTGTTTGGCCTGCTATCAGCGCTCTTGCTGATGCTGTCTCTGGCCGCACCGTTGGCCTCGGCACAGGAGGGCGGGAGCATTCTTGACCAGGTGCGCGCCCGCGGTTCTCTGATCTGCGGTGTGAATGGGGGCCTGCCGGGTTTTGGCTATCTCGACCCGGACACGGGCGAGATGCTCGGCTTTGATGCAGACTTCTGCCGGGCGCTGGCAGCGGCCATCTTTGGTGAAGTGACCTCCGACAATCTGGTCTTCGTGCAGACGACGGCTCAGGAACGCTTCACACTCATCCAGAATCGTCAGATTGACGTGCTGTTCCGCAATGCCACCTGGACTCTCCAGCGCGATGCCGAACTGGGCATTGACTTCGGCCCGACTACGTTCTACGACGGGCAGGGTGTGATGGTTCCGACAGACCTGGGCGTGTCCTCCATTGATGACCTGAACGGCGCATCTATCTGCGTGCTGACTGGCACAACCACCGAATTGAATATCACTGAGGCGATGGAGAAGCGCGGCTTCACCTACGAACTGGTCAAGTTCGAGAAGCCTGCCGAGACGATCGGTGGTCTGGAAGAAGGCCGCTGCGATGCGCTCACCTCGGACATCAGTCAGCTTGCGGGTCTACGCAGTGGCACTGCCGATCCGGGCAAGTATGTCATTCTGCCCGATGTGATCTCCAAGGAACCGCTCACCCCGGCCTATATCGAGGGCGATCCGGTCTGGGCCGATGTGGTCAACTGGACGGTCTTTGCGACCATCCAGGCTGAGGAGTTTGGGATCACTCAGGCCAACATTGACGAGTTCCTGGCCAGCGACGATCAGGCCATTCAGCGCTTCCTGGGGCAGGGCGACCAGGCCAGCGGTTCGTTGCTGGGGCTGGACAATGACTTCGTGGTCAATATCATCCGGGCCGTAGGCAACTACGGCGAAATCTTCGAGCGCAATGTCGGCGTCAACACGCCGCTGGGACTGGAGCGCGGCCTGAACGCCCTCTGGTCGGACGGTGGTTTGATCTATGCGCCAGCCTGGCGTTAGAATGCGGGCATTACGTTAGCTCGCTATGCAGCCCGGAGGCGTGGACACCCTGCGCCTCCGGGAGTTGTCCCCGATCACCATGGCGTCTGTGTCTGACCCTGTGTGACGACAGGATCGAGCCATGCCCGATCAACGAACGACCTCCTTTGTCGCCGCCCGCCATGCGCCGGTCCCCTTCTGGCGCGATATTCGCTTCATTCAGGCTTTCTTGCAGGTTGTGTTTCTGATTGCCGTAATCGCGTTCGGCTACGCGTTGATTCACAATCTGGTCAACAACCTGGCCGACAATCGCATGGCGATCAACTTTCGCGTGTTCGACCGGCCCTTTGGCACGAATATCTCCGAAGGCACGACCAACTTCGATCCTGCCAGGACTTCCAACTGGGAAGCGCTGTTCATCGGCTTCAGGAATACGTTGCGCGTGGTGGTGGTAGGGCTGGTCGGAGCCACGGTGTTGGGCGTGTTGATCGGCATTGGGCGACTGTCCAGCAACTTCCTGGTGCGCTCGGTGACCATCGCTTACATCGAGCTGTTTCGCAACACGCCTCTGCTGGTGCAGCTCTATTTCCTGTACCGTGGCCTGCGCGTGACCATGCCGGAGCGCATCCAGGACTCCTACAAGCTGCCTGGGCCGATCTACGTGAACCGTCGGGCAGTCAACTTCCCTGCGATCCAGGGCACAGACACTGTCGAAATCTTCTATGTTTTCTTTCTGGCAGGGCTGGTGTTGGGAATCGCGCTATGGGTGTGGCGGCTGCGCGTACAGGATCGCACCGGTCAACCGGCCAATGTGCTGCGTTGGTTCGTGCCAACTGTGTTGCTCTTTGCGGCAGCTGGCTGGTTGCTGGCAGGCAATCCCTTCCGCGTGGAGTCTCCCCGGCTCAGTCGCTTCAACTTCGAGGGCGGTGATAAGCTCTCGATGGAATACATCACCCTCACCGTAGGACTGATCCTCTACACAGCGGCCTTCATCGCCGACATCGTGCGTGCGGGCATCCAGGCCGTCCCTTACGGGCAGATCGAGGCGGCGCGAGCGCAGGGGTTCACCAACGGTCAGATGCTGCGCCTGATCGTGTTGCCGCAGGCGCTACGCCTGATCATCCCGCCGCTAGGCAACCAGTATCTGAACCTGGCCAAGAACTCCAGCCTGGGCGTTGCCATCGGATTCTTCGACGTGTACAACATCGCCAGCATCATCTCTAACCAGACGGGGCAGTCGGTGGCCGTTTTCGCCATCATGATGGCGATCTATCTGGCGACCAGCCTGACCATTTCGCTGGTGATGAATGCCGTCAATTACAGCCTGCGTCTGAGGAGTCGTTGACATGAGCGGCCTGGCAGGGGATCGCGACTTCTACGTAGCGCCGCCGGAACCGCCGCCCAGCCGACGCCCTCCGATCACCGAGGTAGGGCCGCTGGGCTGGATGCGCGCCAACCTGTTCAGCAGCAAAGTGAACTCGATGGCGACGGTGATCACTGCGGTGTTCATCGGGTGGTTCCTGTGGGTCTTTTTCTCCTGGACGGTGCATAGCGCTCAGTGGGGCGTCATCTACAACAACCTGCGCCTGCTCACCAGCGGCCTCTATGACCGGCGCGAAATCTGGCGCATGGAACTGACGGCGGGCATTCTGGTCTTCCTGAGCGGCCTGGGATTCGGCGTATGGGGACGTTTGCCGCGCAGTACCTTCCTGGTGGTCCTGTTTGTGTTGGTGATCCTTGTCATCGTGCCAGTCATCGGCGCGCAGGTGCCTCAGCCGACCATCTACGTGCTGATCGAACCCCAACGCGCTCCCTCCAACTTTGTGTTCGTCGGCCTGAAGGGTCAGGAGGTTTCGTTCACCTTCGATCCGCTCACTGACCTGGCGGACGCCGAGGAAAGGCCGGTGGGGTTCGTCGAAAATCAGTCGCGCACCGAATGGTCTACGCAGGCTTTCAAGGCGCGGGCCGGTGAGGTTGACCTGAGTCAGTATAACCTCTCTGTCTCTGTACGCTTGCTGGACGGAGATGGCAAAGCGGTACCTCCAGCTCCGGGGTCGGCCAGCGGACAATTCGTCGCCGATCCCGCAGGCGGCACGCTGAGATACGTGTTGCCCGGCGATGACTGGTATGTGCTGGAAGTGCGGCGCGATGACTCGGTCAACAGCGGAGAGGGGGGCAACCAGGGCTACGCCTGGCTGCGCATTCGCGGCGTCGAGATTTTCCCCAGCCAGGAAGCAGCAGCACAGCAACGGATCGAGCAGTATGGCACGCCGCCCACTGTCGAGAGAGCATTGTTGGCCGAAGAAGCCGCCTATCGGTTCGAAGGTTCGCGCACCTTCAGCGAATTCATCAGCCTGCAGGTGCGGCCTTTCTTCAGCCATATTGCGCTGCCGTGCCTGGTGGGGGCGGCGCTCTTCTTCGACGCCTGGGTCATCGGCACGCTGGGCCGGCGCGAAAAGCTGGTACGTCGCGCAGCGCTGGCTGGGTGGCTTCTGGCCGCCCCGGTGATCCTGATCCTCCTGCGAGGGTTCGAGGGGTCGCGCATCTTACCCCTGGTACCAACGTCTGTATGGGGTGGTCTGCTGCTCACCATCCTGCTGACGGTTGTTGGCATCACGGCCTCCTTCCCTCTCGGCGTGTTGCTGGCGTTGGGTCGCCGCAGCGAACTGCCTGCCATCAAATGGACGTGCACCCTGTTCATTGAGTCGGTGCGCGGTGTGCCGCTGATCACTATCCTGTTCATGGCCAAGCAAATCGTGCCGTTCTTTGCGACGGCGTTGTCGAACATGGATCTGACCGTGCGCATGATGATCGGCGTGACGCTGTTCAGCGCCGCCTACCTGGCGGAGAACGTGCGCGGCGGTCTGCAGATCATCCCGCATGGGCAGATCGAGGCGGCGCGTGCCCTGGGGCTTAATCCCCTGCTGACCACGACTTTCATTGTGCTGCCGCAGGCGCTCCGTGCCGTCATCCCCGCCATCGTCGGGCAGTTCATCAGCCTGTTCAAAGATACGTCGCTGGTGGCAGTGGTGGGGCTGTTCGAGTTGGTGGGCATCGTGGATCGTATTGTCAGCGGCCAGGCCATCTACCGTCCCTATCAGCGCGAAGCCTATATCGTGATCGCCATCGTCTATTTCGTGATCAGCTATGCTATGTCTGACGTGAGTCGCCGTCTGGAGCAGTCTGGCGCGGGGAGCATCCGCCACCTGTAACATCACCGGTCCGGCAAACTGGCTACGAGACAGTCAGCCGTGATGTGAGGAAGACCCATGAGCGAAACGAAGTCTCCTGAACCGATCATCATCTGCCGCAACGTCAACAAGTGGTTTGGCAACTTCCACGTGCTCAAAGATATCAGCCTGGAAGTGATGCCACAGGAAGTGGTGGTGATCATCGGCCCGTCCGGTTCGGGCAAGTCCACGTTCATCCGCTGCATCAACCGGCTGGAGGAGCACCAGGAAGGTCAGATCATCGTGGACGGCATCGAGCTGAGTCACGATGTGCGCAACATCGCCGCCATTCGCAGTGAGATCGGCATGGTCTTCCAGCAATTCAACCTGTTTCCGCACCTGACCGTGCTCGACAACATCACCCTGGCTCCGCGCTATGTGCGGCGGCAGCCGCGTCGTGTCGCCGAAGAAATGGCGCTACAACTGCTGGAGCGGGTGGGCATTCCCGAACAGGCGCGCAAATATCCGGGTCAGCTTTCCGGTGGGCAGCAACAGCGTGTGGCCATTGCGCGTGCGCTGGCCATGCAGCCTAAGATCATGCTCTTCGACGAGCCGACCTCGGCGCTTGATCCGGAGATGATCAAAGAGGTGCTCGACGTGATGAAGGAACTGGCCCAAAGTGGCATGACCATGCTGGTGGTGACGCACGAAATGGGCTTCGCGCGCGAGGTGGCCGACCGCATCGTGCTCTTCGACGAGGGGCGCATCGTGGAGATGGGCACGCCCGAACACTTCTTCACCAATCCACAGCACGAGCGCACCAAGCTATTCCTGTCGCAGATTCTCTAGACGCGCGGAGACGCGAGAATGACGCCCACCCGCATCTACAACCGGCTTCTGGTGCCACTGGACGGCTCGTCGGCGGCAGAATTCGCCATCCGCTTTGCATCCGACCTGGCGACGAAGCACGACGCCGATCTGGTCTTGCTCTATCTGGAGCACCTGTCTGGACAGACGGCAGACTCCAGCGCTGCTCAAGACGGCGCACGCGATCAGGCGTGGATCAACGCCTATCTGGAAGGGCTGCGCAAAGACCTGCGCGCGGCAGACGTGCGCACCTACATCCAGTATGTCGCGGCCCATGACCTGGCGGAGGCCCTGTACAACGTCATTGATTCCGGGCGCATCAGCGCCGTGGTGATGTCCACACAGGGGCGCACGACCATGCTGCGCTGGCTCTTCGGCTCTGGCGTAGAGCGGGCTATCAACAGCTTCCCCGTGCCGCTGCTGCTGGTGCGGCCCATGTATCAGCGTATCGTCGTACCTCTGGACGGGTCGCGCTGGTCGGAAAGTGCCATTCCGCGCGCTGCCGAACTCGCCCGTGTGCACGACGCCGAGCTGGTCTTGCTGCACGTCTATCAGCCCAGGGGCAGCGATTACGCCGATCAATGGGCGCTGGCCGGGCAGCAGCAGATCGCCGACCAGGCGTACGAGGGGATGCAGGAGCAATTGGTCGCGTTACGCAACAGTCTGCGCCAGGAAGGGCTGCGCGCGCGCGAAGTGATCATCCGCGGTGGCAATCCAGCCCAGGCTATCTGCGATTACGTGGAGGCTGAGGAAGGGATCAGCCTGGTGGTGATGAGCACCCATGGGCGCACCGGGTTGGCCCGTTGGCTGATGGGCAGCGTCGCTCAGCAGGTAATCAAGCACGCCCGTTGCCCGGTGATGCTCGTGCAGCCGGACAAATGAGCGACCGCCAACAAAAAGGGCAGGCCGCCGAGCCTGCCCTTTTCGCTCTTCTTTCCTCACGACAGGGGTAACGCCACCGGCTGACGACTGGCGGCAGAGCGGTAGGCTGCTTCGACGATCTCCACAGCCTTGTAGCCGTCATAACCGGTGATGGCCGGAGCGCGCTTCTCGCGCACGGCGGCCACGAACTCGTTGATCATGGCCTGGTTGGGGTCGGATCCCCAATAGGCCCAGCGCGGGCGCGGCGCATCTTTGCCGTAGACGGTCATTACCTGGCGGAAGGGGTCGAGGGTCAGCAGCCCGCCTTCGCCTACCAGTTCCATGGTCAGGCCGCCCCAGGTGGGGTAGTGTGGCGGCTTGCTCCAGCTACAGTCAACCGTCGCAAACGCGCCATTGGCGAACGAGAGCATGATCAACCCGCCGGTCTCCACCTCGATGCCCGGCTCCTGGTAGAAGATGTGATTGAGTTCGGCGTAGACTTCTACAACCTCGCTCTGGAAGTACCAGCGCAGCAGATCAGCTACGTGCACCGTATGATCCGCCGCCGCGCCGCCGCCTGCGAGCATCTTGTCCACGAACCAGTCGCGCGGGTAGGCGGTGTGCAGGCGAGGTAGCTGGCCCTGGTTGGTGGCGTTGCAACCGTAGATCGTCCCCAGCGCGCCGGAATCCATCACCTTCTTGGCCTCGATGACTGGCGCACTGAAGCGCATGGGGAAGGCGGTCATCAGCACCACGCCCGCTTGCTGGCACGCTTCGACCATCGCCTGGGCATCGGCCAGCGTAGTGGCCAGCGGCTTTTCCGAGAGCACAGAGATACCCGCGGCAGCGGCCATCTCGGCCAGGGGGCGATGACGCGCGTTCTCGGCGCAGATGATCACGCCGTCTGGCTTTTCGGCGATCAGTGCCTCATAGGTAGGGAACCAGCGCGTGTTGTAGAGTGCGGCAAAGTGCTTGCCGCGGTCGGGATCGTCGTCGGCGAAGCCGATCATCTCCACACCGGGAATGGCGCGCAGGTTCTGGATGTAGGCTTCGGCGTGCAGATGGGCAAAGCTCATGATGGCGAAACGCATGGGGCACCTCCTACAACGTCACGCGCTGGCCCGTCCGGGCCGACTCCATGGCCGCGAAAGCGATCTTGAGGGCGGCCAACCCATCTTCGGCGGTGACGCGCGGCGGTGTGTCGTGTGCCAGCACGTCGTAGAAGTGCTTGATCTCGGTAATGTAGGGGTCTTCCAGCAGCGGGCTGGCAGGCACGGCAATTTCCGCGCTATCCCCTGCCGCTTTCTGTTGCAGGTGAATGCCCAGCGGCACCGAACTGCCCGCGGGGTGCTCGATCAGGCCGCCATCCCCGGCAATTTCCAGGCTGGTGCGGAACATGGGCGGCGGATAGGCCCAGCCACCCTCGATGTGTGAGAGCGCGCCGTTCCTGTGCCGCAGGATGGCCAGAGCGTAGTCGCCCGGCGCGTCCGGGCGGGCGCTGCGCACACTCTTGGCGAAGACGCTCTCGACTTCACCAGCGACCCAACGAGCGTAGTCGAAGTCGTGGATCATCAGGTCGAGGATCATGCCGCCGGACTTCTCGATATCCAGGAACCAGTTATCGCTCTGCAGTTTCGGCTGGAAGCTGACGCGCTTGAGCCGCACCACGCCCACGCGCCCGATCTCACCGCGCTCCACAATGGCTTTGGCCTGCGCGTATTCCGGGAAGAAACGCACCACGTGCGCCACCAGCAGCTTCACGCCGGCGGCCTGGCAGGCAGCCAGTGCTTCTTCGGCCTGCGCGACGGTGCGCGTGAGCGGCTTCTCGCATAGGATATGCTTGCCTTTGGCCGCCGCCTGCAGGATCATGGCATGATGCAAATGGGTGGGCGTGCAGATATCTACCACGTCTACCGCGTCCAGCAGAGCGTCGAGCGTGGGGAACGAACGCCCACCATAGCGCGCAATGAGTTTTTCGACCTGACTCTGGTCGAGCGAATGGAAACCGACAAGTTCTGCAGGCGTCTGGCTCCAACCGGCGGCATGGAATGACCCCATGAAACCAGACCCCACAATGCCTACCCGTAACATCGCTTCCTCTCTTGTTGTGCAGCCTGTCCTGTTTTCCCTGGCGCAAACTCACTTCACCGCGCCCGCCGTCAGACCCCGGATGAGCTGTCGTGAGAAAATGATGTACAGGATCACCACCGGCACCGCGGATAGTGTCAGCGAAGCCAGCACGGCGTTCCAGTCGCTGACGAACTGCCCCAGGAAAGTCTGCGCGCCCAGCGTCACCGTCTTGTTGCGCTCCGAGGGGGCCAGGATCAGCGGAAACCACAGATCGTTCCAGATGGGGATCATGTTGAAGACGGCCACGGTGCCGATGGCCGGGCGCACCAGCGGCAGGATCATGCGGTAAATATGGTATTCACTGGCCCCGTCAACCCGCGCCGCGTCCTTCAGGTCGCGGGGCACCTGTTTCATGAAGTTGGTCAGCACGAAGATCGCCAGCGGTAGACCGGATGCTGTATACACCAGAATGAGCGCCAGCAGCGTATCCACGATGCCGAGCTTGACGCACAGCCGCAGGATACTCACCGTCCCCAGCCGGATGGGGATCATGATGCCCAGCGCCAGGTACAGCCCCATCAGGTTGTTGCCAGGAAAACGGTATTCAGAGAGCGCCCAGGCGGCCATAGTGCCGGCCAGCAGGATCAGCGCCAGTGCCCCCAGGGTGACGATCAGGCTGTTGCGGAAGTAATCGGGGAAGTTGGCGCGCTCCCACACCGTCTCATAGCCCACCAGACTCCAGGTTTCTTTGGTGGGCAGGGCGTAGGGCGTCTTGAAGATGGCCTTGCGCGTCTTGAACGAATTGATCAGGATGAGCACGATCGGGAAGAGCGCCAGGGCCGTATACGTCAACAGGACGGCGTGCGCGGCCATCAACTGTATTGTCTGAGCAGGGCGGAAGCGTCGCAGGAATGTGGATGCAGGCGATGACATGGCTTCCCTCCTACAGCTCAACCTGAGTGATGCGGCGCTGCCAGCCGAACATATAGAGCAGGACACCAGCCAGGATGATCATGAACATCACGCCGGCGATGGTCGCGCCCATGGTCGGGTTGCCGGGCTGCAGTTGCTGCCCGAAGAAGGTGCGGTAGAAGAAGGTGCCCAGGATGTCGGTGGAGAAGTTGGGGCCAGCGTTCACCTTCTGCGTGGCGTAGATCAGGTCGAAGGCGTTGAAGTTGCCGACGAAGGTCAGGACGCTGACAATGCCCACCGTGGGCAGGATGAGCGGGAACTTGATGCGCCAGAAGACCCCCCAACCAGTGGCCCCATCCACCCGCGCCGCTTCGATCAGTTCATCGGGGATGCTGATCAGCGCTGCCAGAAAGAGCATCATCGGCAGACCAACCCACTGCCAGACGGATACCAGCGAGAGGGTGATCAAGGCGGTGCTTTCCAGCCCCAGCCAGGGCTTCTTGGCGTATTGTTCCAGACCAATAGCCGTGAAGAAGTCGCCGGAGATGCCCCACAGCGGGCTGAGAATCATGCTCCAGATGAAGCCGATGAGCACTACCGACAGGACGGTGGGCGTGAAAATCAGCGTGCGGTAGATCGTGCGCCCACGGATATATGGCGAACTGAGCAGCGAAGCCAGTAGCAGGCCCAGCGGGTTCTGCACCAGCATATGGATGGCAAAGAACTCGATGTTGTTGAGAATGGCACCCTTCAGACGGGGTTCCCACAGCGGATCGGTGACCAGTTTGTGGTAGTTGTCCAGGCCGACGAACGTCTCGTGCCCCCGATCATCAGAGGTATACAGGCTCAGGCGCAGCGAGTCCACCAGCGGGTAGATCATGAACATGGTGTAGACGATCACTGCAGGGGCCAGAAAGACGATGATATGAAAGGGGAACCGCCGTCCGTCTCTGAATTGCGTGGCCAGCTTCATGGGGGAACTCTCTCCCAAAGTAAGGTGGCAACAAAAGTGAGGTGCCGATAGGCTCTACCGGCACCTCAAGACGATCGGCGATGTTATTTAGCGCGATTCTTCTGCGGCTCGTACCAGGAGGCCAGCCCTTCCTGCACCTTGTTGGCGGCTTCCTCAGGTGTGATCGTGCCGTTGAGCACCTCGGCGCTGTACAGCCACAGGTCTTGCTCATTGTTCGGCTCGCCGCGCGAGAGAATCTGGTAGGACGAGCGGATGGTGGACTCGCACTCATTACGCCAGCTCAGGAATTCCTGCGCCACCGGGTTGTCTACTGTGATCTGGTGGTCAGACAGCGAGTAGAAACCGGGCAGGGCGTTGGAATAGAGCTGCGCGAACTCCTGCGTGGTCACCCATTCCAGGAACTTGAGGGCGGCTTCCTTGTTGGGGCTGGCCGCATTCAGGCCGATGGCGATGTCCACGTGATCGCTGATGTAGCACTTCTCCGCACCAGCGGGCACTGGCGGCTTGAACGCGCCCATTTCCAGGTCGGGGTTGAGCTGCTGGAAGTAGCCGATGTCCCACGACCCCGCCGGATAGATGGCGCCCTCTTCCAGCACGGCGAACAGGTTCTGCGCGTCCGGATAGGTCAGCGCCTGATAGCCTTCGGGCAGATAAGGACGCCAGCGGGCCAGCGCCCGGAACGCTTCCAGGAAACCATCTTCGTTGTAGCCAATGGTGCCGTTGATCAGGCCCAGACGACCTTCCTCACCCTTCCAGTAGTTGGGGCCGATGTTCTGGAAGCCCATGGTCGCGGCTTCCCATTGATCGTGCGTGCCCATCACCAGGGGAGCGTAGTCGCTCTCGTCCTTGATCTTCTGCAACAGGGCCAGGAATTCTTCTTCGGTCTGCGGCTCGCTCAGGCCGAGTTCCTCGAAGATCTTCACGTTGTAGAGGAAGCCGTGAATGACCGAGGCCATCGGCACGCAGAAGACTGTCGAGCCGTCGTCGGTGATCCAGGCACTACGTGCCACCGGGCCGAAGTGCTCCATGCCAGGTAGATCGTTCAGCGGGGCCAGGTGACCCTTGTTGAACAGTTCCAGCGACTTGTCGAAGGGACGGCAGGTGATCAGGTCACCGGCGGTGCCACCCTGCAGCTTGGCGTCGAGCGCCGCGTTGTATTCAGCGGGGGCGGTGGGGGCGAAGATCACCTCGATATCCGGGTAGTGGGCGTTGAACGCCGGGATGAGCACATCCTGCCAGATGACCAGGTCGTCGTTGCGCCAACTCTCGATGGTCAGCGTCACCTTTTCCTGTGCCTGCGAGACTGGCGTCTGCTGGGCGGGCACGAAGGCCACCACAAAAGCCAGGACAGCGATCAGACCAACAAGCTTCTTCATAGTCTTTTTTCTCCTTGTGTTACTGCAAACGTAGTCACACTCTCTGATTGGCAAAGGTGCATTTCTGTCTGCTCAGGTCGTGATGGTGTTTCACCTCCTTCGCTGACACTGCTTCCATTGTAACACAACCCCGCCTCGCCCGTCATCCAGTGATGAGCGAGGGGACAACATCGGTCAATTCTAAAATCAGATTGTAGCGCAAGATTTGTTCGTCATCAATACAAACAAAGATCGCGATTCGACTCGCCCCCTGCGGCCAAGGCGCTGGTATACTTGAGGGTGTAGCGTGATGCACTTTGTGGAGGCTTTGACCGGATGGCCGTACCTGATGGCATGTGGGTGGACTTGCAAGTCTTGCAGCGCGATCCCCATTACCAGGAAGCGCTGGCTGCATTCGAGCGTGACTATCCGGCGTTCGATGTCGCCGGCCTGGAGCAACTGCGCGCGACCGAGTATGCCCGTCTCGACGCGCAGGGCCATGTCTACCTGGACTACACCGGCGGTGGACTGTACGCCGAGAGTCAACTGGCCGAGCATCAGGCGCTCCTGCGGACGCAGGTGCTGGGCAATCCCCATTCCAACAACCCTACCTCGCTGGCGGCGACGCGCCTGGCCGAAGAAACCCGCGCCTGGGTCCTGGAGTTCTTCAACGCTGATCCGGCGGAATACGCGGTGATCTTCACGCAGAATGCCAGCGGCGCGCTCAAACTGGTGGGAGAATCCTACCCGTTTCAGCCCGGCGGTCATTATCTGCTCACCTTCGACAACCACAATTCGGTGAACGGTATTCGCGAGTTCGCCCGCGCCAAGGGGGCAACACTCACCTATGCGCCGGTGCTGCCGCCGGAGCTGCGCATTGACGCCGCCCGCCTCGAAGGGTATCTGGCCCAGGCCGATCCGGCATTTCCCAACCTGTTCGCCTATCCGGCGCAGTCCAATTTCTCCGGCGTGCAGCACGATCTGGAATGGATTGCGCGGGCGCAGGCGCGGGGCTGGGATGTGCTGCTGGACGCCGCCGCCTTTGTGCCCACCAACCGCCTCGATCTCAGTCAGTGGCATCCGGATTTCGTCTCGCTCTCGTTCTATAAGATTTTCGGCTATCCGACCGGTGTCGGTGCGCTGATCGCCCGACGCGAGGCGCTGAAGAAACTGCGTCGCCCCTGGTTTGCAGGAGGAACGATCACCATCGCCTCGGTGCAGGGCGATGGCTACTTCCTGCGCGACGACGAGGGCGGCTTCGAAGACGGCACAATTGACTATCTGAATCTGCCCGCAGTAGAGATCGGTCTGCGCCATATCGCGCGGGTGGGCATCGAGACCATTCATACGCGCGTGCTGTGCCTGACCGACTGGCTGCTCAGGCATCTGCTGGCGCTGCATCACAGCAACGGGATGCCGCTCATTCATCTTTATGGCCCCGCTGATACCGTCAAGCGCGGCGGCACAATCACCATCAATTTCTACGATCCCTATGGCAAGCTGTTCGATTACCGCGAGGTCGAGGCGGAGGCGAACCAGGTCAATATCTCGCTGCGCACGGGGTGTTTTTGTAACCCAGGCGCGGGCGAAAAGGCGCATGGTCTCACTGCCGAAGACCTGGCCGAGTGTTTCCGCCGCGAAGAGCGTATGACGTTCGAAGACTTCATCCAGGTGATGAGCGGCAAGGTCAAGGATGCGGTGGGCGCGGTGCGCGTCTCGGTGGGCATTGCCACCAATTTTGCCGACGTGTACCGTTTCCTACGTTTCGCCGAAAGTTTCCTGGATCGGCGCGCCTGACGGGTAGCGCCGGGGAGGGTGGCGCATGGCCAGGGACACATGCAGTCATCATTGGCAGGCGTTCGCCGCAGGTGTGCTGACCCTACTGATGATCTTGCTGAGCGCCTGTGGTGAGGAAGAACGCGGGCTGGTCGAGGAAGTCGCAGAAACGCCGGTGGAAACCTTCCTGACTCTCTCTCCGACCTCGACGGTAGCCGCTGTACTCACCCCGACACTCACTTCTGGTCCTGCACAGGTGACGCCGACCAGCGCAACGATCACACCGACGCCGACTTTCCGCCCGACGGAACAGGCTCCCACGCCCGCCGACGATGAATTCGATCGCGAACTGACCGATAGCGAGGAAATGCGCGCGCGCCGCGACGAATTGGTGCGGCGGCGGGTGATGCCGATGGTCTCCGATCAACGCGTGATCGCGGCGATGCAGGCTGTGCCGCGCCACTCCTTCGTGCCGACCAGCTACCTTGACCAGGCGTACAACGATCATCCGCTCCCCATTGGTTATGGGCAGACGATCTCGCAGCCGTCGCTGGTGGGCATGATGACCGAGATGCTCGATCTGCAGCCGGGGGAACGCGTGCTGGAGATCGGCACCGGATCGGGGTATCAGGCGGCGATCCTGCGCGAGATCACCGACCAGGTCTATACCATTGAGATCATTCCGGAACTGGCAGGCGTGGCCCGGCGACTCTTCGACACACTGGGCTACAGCGATATTCATACCCTGCGCGGCGATGGCTACTATGGCTGGTGGGAGTATGCGCCGTTCGACGCCATCATCGTCACCGCCGCGCCCGATCATGTGCCCGCGCCGCTGGTGGCGCAACTCAGCCCGAACGGCGGGCGCATGGTCATCCCTGTCGGGCCGCCGGGCGGTTATCAGAGCCTGTGGTTGATCGAGCGGCACGGCGAAGACGTGACCATGCACCGCATGTTCGACGTGCTATTCGTGCCCTTCACCCGCGAGTGAGCATCGGACGGGTCAACCAGGCCAGGCCATAGAGCGCTGCGCCCGCCCACAATACCCAGGAGAAACCCGCTGAGAGCGCCAGCAGAGGAGCCAGCACGCCGCTGATCACCGAGGCCCCGCCGTTGATGGCCCAGGCCCAGGGCAACAGGTCAGCCGCCGGGCGGATTGCGGCCAGGCCGCGGGCGAAGGGAATGCCCATCAGAAAGCCGAGCGGCAGCAGCGCCAGCACGCATAGCGCCCAGCGCACGCCCAGGTCCAGGCCCAGCACTCCGCTGAACACCGCCGGAATCAGGCGCGGCCACAGCGCCGCCAGCAGGGCGAGCGCGATAATAGCGGCGCTCCAGGGCAGACGGTCGGAAAAGGCGCTGCCTATGCCGGAGGCCAGCAACAGCGTCGCCAGCACTGTGGCCATGGCCAGGGTGGGCTGACCCAGGATCAGCACGAACTGTTGCAGCGTGGCGATCTCTACGAACAGGTAGGCCAGCCCCAGACCGGCGAAATAGACCATCACGCGGCGGCGCGTCCCGCTCCCTGCGACGCGCAGGGCGTGGCGGAAACGCCGGGCCAATGTCACCGGCAACACCACGAACAGCGCCGCGGCCAGCGTGGCGAAGACCAGCAGCGCCACCAGCACGAAATATCCGCTCCCGCCGAAAGGCTGCCACGTCCGCCCCAGATTGTTGAGGATGTCCGGTGTCTGCCGCCACTTGAAGAAGTGGAAAAAGAAAGGCCGATCGTCAGTGGGGGGGCGCACATCGAAATCATAGGCGGCGTAGAAAGCGGAACGGTCGTCGGTCCCCAGTAACTCGCTGAGCGTCTGATGATAGACTGGCTCTGGCAGGCGGGCATACCGGTTGATGCGCTCCGGCGGCAGGTCGGGGGCGAGCACCATGTCGTACTGCAGCCGTTCCGTCCCGTCCAGCACCTGCGCCACTTCCGTTGGGCTGAAGGGCGCGCGCTTGACCAGAAAGGTGATGGTCTGGAAGGAGCGGAAGGCGATCACGTGCTGCGCGGGATCGGTAGTGAGTGGTTCGAGCGCCGCCAGGATCAGGCCGAGCGTGCGCACTTCTTCGCTAGGCGGGGTCTGCAGCCAGCGGGTGACCACGAACACGCCCTCTGGCCGCAGTAGGCCCAGGTAATCGCGGAACGCCTCGACCGTGAGAGTGTAGTTTTCGGTGAGGGTGAACGCGCCCGATGTCACCGGTCGGTAGGGATCGGTCAGCGCCAGTTGCACCAGGTCGAACCGTTCGCGGCTCTGGCGGGCGTAGGCGCGGACTTCCTGCTGGATCAGCCGGACACGCGGATCGCCGGCCAGGCCAGCCCAGTCGTGCAGTGTGCCGCGCAACGCTTCGACGATCAGGCCGTTTCCTTCCACGGCGACCACCGAACCGGCCCCGTTGTT
>DAOTZZ010000182.1:0-4332 GCA_034433965.1 Anaerolineae bacterium | reverse complement strand
CCAGTACGCCGGCGGTTTCTTCATGCTCGTCCCGTCGCTGATTTTCATCTTCTTCATCCGGCGCTACCTGTTCAACATGTGGGGTCAGATCACGAAATAGGGGAAAGACCATGGCTGAGATTCGCGTCGAAAACGCCGTCAAGACCTTTGGCAAAGTGGTTGCCGTTGACCATGTGAACCTGACCGTGCACGATCAGGAATTCGTGGTGTTGCTGGGGCCGAGCGGCTGTGGCAAGACGACGCTGCTGCGTGCCATCGCAGGGCTGGGACTGGTCGATTCCGGGCGAATCATGATCGGCGACCGCGATGTGACCTACCTGCCGCCCAAGGACCGCAACATCTCCATGGTGTTCCAGAGCTACGCGATCTTCCCCCATATGCGGGTCTACGACAACATCGCCTTTGGGCTGAAGATGCGCCGTATGCCCAAGGAAGAAATCCGGCAGCGCGTGCAGGCAGCGGCGGAACTGCTGCATATAGAGAATTTCCTGGATCGCTATCCGTCGCAGATGAGCGGCGGGCAGCGGCAGCGCGTGGCTGTGGCGCGCGCCATCGCCGTGCACGCTGAAGTGCTGCTGATGGACGAGCCGCTCAGCAACCTGGACGCCCTGCTGCGACTGGAGATGCGCGCCGAACTCAAGCGCCTGCTGGCCGAGATCAAGGCTACCACTATCTACGTGACGCACGATCAGATCGAGGCGCTGAGCATGGGCGACCGCATCGCTGTCATGCGCGATGGCAAGATTCTGCAGTTCGACTCGCCCACCAAAGTCTACGACATGCCCGCCGACCGCTTCGTGGCCGGTTTCATCGGTACGCCGCCGATGAACTTCCTGGAAGGGCAGGTGCGCCGCGAGAATGGCGACATCCGCGTCTACATCGGCGACTACGCCTTGAAGCCCATCCCGGAGATGACCGAGACATTGGCGCGCTATGACGGCAAGTTGATCGTGGCCGGTATCCGCGCCGAGAACATGGAGGCGCTCAGTCAGCCCGCCGAAGATGCGCTCAAGGTGACCGTGCTAGTGGTGGAGCCGCTGGGATCGCAGAACCTGCTGACCATCCGCATCGGCAGCGACATCATCAAAGTTTCCACCCATCCGGATTTCCGCGCCGCCCCCGATCAGCCGATCTGGATTCGCTTCCCCAGCGACAAAATTCGCTGGATCGATCGCGACAGCGGCAAGGCGCTGGTGCCCGATCTGGATCGGCTGATGTCATGAGCGCGGCATGGCAGGGCCGTTCCCTGGATCCGGCCCGACATATCAAACCGCTCGACTTTGGGGCGGACGGCGTGATCGGCAGTGTGGATCGCGCCGGATGCTTGATCGCGCTGAATGGCTATCACCCGCGCGTGGGCTTCGTCACCCTCACCGGAGCCGATCCCTTCCCCGAAGATCAGCGTTACAACCCCGCCGCCGTGCGCCGCTACCGCGCCAGCCTGGTGCACCTGGACGGCTTTGGGCCACAACTGCCACCTATCACCTCCTGTCAGGCAGAACTGCTCGCCGACGCCATCCCGCGCCTTGCTCTGACGCTGCCCGACGGCCAGCGAGCGCAGATGATCGCCTGGGCGGCGGAAGGCGGGGCCTTCCAGCGCTGGGAACTGCCGGTCGCCGCTCGCTGGCGCGGTCGGCTGTCGTTGCAGCGCTGCGCGTACACGCAACTGACCGAAGGTGGACCGCTGCCCATGCCGCCCGTGCAGACGCACGCGCGTTTCGCCGACGGCGTGCTGACCATCGCAAATCCGGCGCTGGGCTGGGCGGCGGCCATCGCGGGCTTTGCGCCCGGTCCGTCGTGGGAACGGCGCGCCGACGGCCCGCTGGAGATCGAACTGAGCGGCGCGGCGGGGACGTGCACCCTGGTCTACGCCTTCGGCCCGACGGCGGAAGCGGCGCGGGAGACGGCGTTGCACTTGACGGAACGGGCTGTCGCCTCGCTGGAAACGGCCATCGCAGGCTGGCGGGAGCTTCTGGCGGGGACGCCCGATCACCTGGCGGCGCGGCGCGGGCTGACCTATGGGCTGATGCTGGCAGTGCCTGTCGGCGAGACGCGCTGCCTCCTCACCGATCATATGTTGCTACCGCTGTCGTGGAATCGCGACGCCTACTATGTGGCGCGGGCATTCCTGCAACGCGGGCCTGCCCTGGCCGATGTGGTGCGCCGTCACTTGCTGTGGCTGTTCGAGGTTGCCGAACGACCGGACGGGGCCTGGGGACGTTGTTACCTGGCCAACGGGCAGATCAAGGACGCCGCCTTTCAACTCGATCAGCAGCTTTTCCCGCTGCTGGAACTGACCGATTATATCCGCGTGACCGGCGACCGCGCGCTGTGGCAACGGCTGCGTCCGGCGACGGAGGCGGCGCTGACGATGATCCTGACTCGCCGCTCGCCCGACGCCTGGCTTTTCCCCACCGAGGAGACGCCCGCCGACGATCCCCTGGCACTGCCCTATCATTTCTCCAGCCATGTGCTGCTGTGGTACACGCTGCGTCGGCTCGCCGCGTTGAGCGACGACACCCGCCTGATCGAAATGGCCGGGGCTGTGCGCGACGCGACGCTGACGCATTTCCGCGCGGCGCACCGCGGGCAGACGCTATACGCCTACGCCACCGACGGGCACGGAGCATACCATTTCTATCACGACGCCAACGATCTGCCGCTGGCGCTCGCGCCTGTCTGGGGATTCACTACCACTGACGATCCAGTCTGGCGGGCGACGGTGGATTTTGCCTTCTCGGCGACTAATGAGGGCGGTTACTACGCCGGGCGGTTGGGGTCGGTGCATACGCGCGCGCCCTGGCCGCTGGGCGACGTGCAAGACCTGCTGATCGCCCGTCTGCTGGGCGACGCGCCGCGCGAACAACGGGCCTGGGCGCACCTGGAAAGCGCGATGCAGTGGGACGGTGCGTTACCCGAAGCCTGCGACGCGGACACCGGCGCGGTCGTCTCGCGGCACTGGTTCGCCTGGCCGAACGCAGCGCTGGCGTGCCTGGCTCTGGGCGCATTCGAGGCAGAACGCTGACAGATAGCCTTATGGTTCGGCCAGCGCCGCCGACACATTCCAGACGCGCACCGTGCCGTCCAACCCACCAGTGACCAGGCGCACCCCATCCGGCGACCAGGCGAGGGTGCGTACGTCGGCGTCGTGTGCGCCCAGGTCGGCCCAGGGCTTGCCGTCCGCCGCGTGCCACAGACGCACGCTCCCGTCGCGCCCGCCGGTGACCAGCGCCGCGCCGTCCGGCGACCAGGCCAGCGCCGTGGCGTACTGCTCCAGCCCCTGAATGGTGACGGCGGCTTTGGCCTGCTGCGGCCCCTCGCCCAGATTCCATAGCCGTACCGTACCGTCCCAACTGGCAGAGGCCAGAGTCTGCCCATCCGGCGAAAAGGCCAGCGCGGTGAGGCTGTCCTCGTGCCCGTCAAGCGTGGCCAGCAGGTCGCCGCTGGCGGCGTCCCACAGGCGGATAGTCGCGTCGGCGCTGGCGCTGGCGATCGTCGCCCCGTCGGGCGACCAGGCCACCGCCGTCACGCTGGCCGTGTGTCCGTTCGCTTCGCGCATCACCTGCGGCGTGAACGGTCCCCCGAACGCCTGCGCCATGATGTCCGTCAGGTGCGCCGGTTCGAGTTCCGGGACGAGCAGATAGCGCCCCGCCGCGACTTCAGCCGCCAAACCTTCCGCGCCCAGGCTCTGCAGGATGCCGAGGATGGCAGCGTCCGGCAGAGCGCTGAGCTGCTGGACGGTTTCCTCGCCCTGAGGCACGATGAACAGGTAGAAGCCGTTGCGATCCAGCCGGTTGACTGGCACATAGGCCCCGGCCTGACGGCTGATGCGCTCCAGGCGCAGCGCGCGCACAGCCTGGAGCAGGCCGGCGTCTGGACGCGCCGCCATCTCGCGCAGGGTATCCTCAGCGCGGGCGCGCCCGTCCAGCGCGGCCAGGAACGCGCTGTCTTCCAGCAGCGCGGCCAGTCGCAACGCGCCCGCCTCGTCCAGCGCGGCCAGCTCAGCGGCGAGCGCCTCGTCGTCGTCCACGCGGAAGCTGAGGCTATGCGGCCAGTCGGCCAGGGCCGCGCCCACCTCGCGCGCACTCAGCCCTTCCACGGCCATCACATCGAACTGCTGCGCGGCCAGTTGGCGCAGCGCGGACATCACCGTTTCGTCGGCAAGCGTCAGGGCCAGCCGCAGGCGCGTTTCCTGGTTGAACGCTTCCAGCCGTGCGTCGAGGTCGGAGTCGCCCGTGCTGAGACTTACACTCACCTGGGCCTGACGCAGCCTGCCCACCAGCCGCAACAGGTCGGCGTCGTCGCGGGCATTGAAAGCGCCCAGGGTGTAAG
>DAOTZZ010000181.1:0-2894 GCA_034433965.1 Anaerolineae bacterium | reverse complement strand
ACCAGATAGGCCGCGCCGATCAACGCCGCGCCGACCGCAACCGAGAAGACCTGCGGCCAGTAGAGAAGCTGCGCTTTGAGTATCTCCGGGCGCAGAATGGCTGGTGCCGGGGTGCCAGTGGCGTACTCATAGGCGAGGGCGAATTGTTCCTGCGACAACGCCCCCATCCCTGCCGCTGCCTGTTGGTTGAGCTGCGCAGCCCCCACCAGGTAGACAAACATGAAGAAGACGCAGATCCCCACCAGCACCCGCCCTCGCTGCAGCCAGCGGTGCAGGCGCGGATGCTCGTCGTCGTCTACCTGTCGGCGCACGACGGTCATGGTCAGCACCGCCACCAGCCCCACCAGCACCCCCACCGCTGCGTACACCTGCTTGTAGAGCGGCTCGGTCTGCCCGCCGTTGCGTATCACCGCCTCGCCCACGTCCAGCGCCGAGTAGATGTCCACCTGCCGCACCGCGCGCGCCCCTTCTGTCACAAAGGGCACGTATAGTTGATCGCCCTGCGGAATGCCGGTGAGCTGTCCTTCGGCCAGCGTGCCGTCCGGCAGGATCACCTGCACCTTCTGATTGTTGGCGAAGGCAGCCTCCAGGCGGGCGATCTTGTCCACCGGCAATTCACTGTAGGCTTCGGGAGCCAGCGGAGCCTGAATGGTCTTGCCCTTGACCTTCACTTCGACCATCACCGCGCCGGACTCGAACGCCAGGCCGCGCAGCCGCACTGAGTCGTCGGGCACGTCCACCACACCTTCCAGCACGTGCTGATTGAAGATCACCGTCGCCAGATGGCGCGCCTGCGCTGTGCTCTGCTCCATCTGGTCTACTGTGTAGAGGGCCAGCAGGATCGCCAGCAGGGTGAGCAGACCCATCAGCGTGGTAGCGCCGACATAGCTGCCCGTGCGGATGCGCCCCAGGCGAGGCACCAGCCAATAGAGCAGCACCGCAAAAAGTGCAATGAGTGCCAGCCAGCCCACGTCTCCCAGCCCCAGGCGACCGATGACCGTCGGCCCAGCCCACCACAGCAACGCCAGACCCGCCAGTCCGCCCCAGGTGAGAGCCACCCGGCGGGCGATGCTCTCCCCGCTACCCGGCTGCAACTGATCGGCCAGGTAGTACCCGCCCAGCGCCGCCAGGATCAGCAATAGCGGGAACCAGGCATACCCTTCGATGCCCGTCACCAGGATGAACGAGAGCGCGATCAACGCCGCGCCCATCAGCAGACCTGGTATCACATAGGGCCACAGATTGCCCCCGACTTGCTGACTGTGGGCGAAAGCGCTGCGCCAGGCCCGGTAGGCCAGCAACACGAAGATGACGCACAGCGCGAAGAGAATGACGTAGATCAGGCTGCCCAGCGAGCGGGTATAGTTGGCCAGGCCGACGTATTTGTTGGTGATGGGCGATCCCGACTTGAGGCTTTCGTAGAAACCAGCTACGACAGGCCACAGACCGAACAGGAAAGTGACAACGGTCGCAGGCAACACAAAGAGATAGCCGGTCAGCGCCTCACGAATCTTGCGGCGACGCTTCCCGGCGACCAAATCATGCCCGGTTGTCTGGGGGGACGCCTTCTTGCTTCTGAGCGAGAGCGTAGTCATGGACACTCCCCTGTTGAGCTAATGCCTGCCCCACGCTGCGATCCCCAGCCCTTCGCGGGCGCAGAGTGCGATTTCGTCACGCCCCAACCGGATTGTACAGAAACATGACCTGCCCGCAAAAATCAATCGACCGCGCCAGCCGCTTGATCTGCTGCCTGCTCGATGGGATCAGCACGGGCCAGGTCGCGACGCTGATAGAGGATCATGCCCGTGCCGTAGAAATCGGTGGGGATGAACCGCACCTGTTGATACAGTTCGGCAAAGGCCGGATCGCGCGCCAGCCCATTGCGCACAAAGCTTTCCATCACCACCAGATAGTCAGGGCGGTAGTCGAAGATGATCGCCGGCGGGATGGCGTAGTTGGCGTCTTCGATCAACAGCGAGCGGTCCAGCGGATAGTAGGCCGACACTTCCGGCGTGATCAATCCCACCGTGTCCAGGATGCGCGCCCGACTGTAGTAGCCCACCGCGCCGATATCGCCCGCGGCCACCAACGTTTGCTCGGTGACGCCAAAGTCGTCCCGCAACGTCTCGGCCATGCGCCGATAGTTCAGTTCGATCTCGTGCCACGCCATGGCGGGCGCGGGGCGGCGCGGGCCGTGATCAGGGTGTAGCGTCCAGGCGTTGAGCGAAAAAATCACAAAGACACCCCCCGCCACTGTGGTGCTCACCACGGATAACCGGGGCCTGTGTACCGCTTCGGTCACTGCTTCGGCCAGCGCCCAGACGCCCAGCACGATGGCCGCAAAATACGCTGGCAAGGGCGGGGCCAGATACCAGCGAAAGATCAGGGGATTGGACAGGCTGAAAACCGCCAGATAGGCCCAGGGAAAGAGCAGAAACGGCAGCAGACGTGAGCAGCGTCTACCTGCATAGAGCGTACCGGCAGCGGCCAGCATGGGATACAGCACAATACCGATGACAATGCCAGGCACGCCCAGTGCGTCGTATTCAAAGAACGGCGTAGCGTAGTGTTGCAGCAACCGCACAATGGCCTGCGCGTCGTCCACCACGTAGGCCAGCCGTTTGGCGTCGAGCGAGCGCGGCAACACGGCCCCAAAGTAGAGCAGGCTGAACAGGAACCAGGGGGCCAGCACAACTCCGCAGATCAGCCATGCCTGCCAGGGCCATCTTTCGCTGGCAGGGCGCTCCCTCTTATGCCATGCCAGCCAGGGCCATCTTTCGCTGGCAGGGCGCTCCCTCTTATGCCATGCCAGCCACCAGTGCTGCGCGAAGAGCAAACCGATCCAGATCAGCGAGTCAATGCGGGTGAGCACACCCAGCGCAGCGAAAAACGCC
>DAOTZZ010000180.1:0-11573 GCA_034433965.1 Anaerolineae bacterium | reverse complement strand
GCTGGTCGAGGCGATGGCGTCTGGCCTGCCGGTGGTGACTTCGCGCGTGGGCGGCGCGGACGAAATCGTCCGCCCTGGCGTCAATGGGTACGTGTTCAACGTCGGGGATGTGCGCGGCATGATAGATGGCGTGCGCGCCATCCTTTCCTCGCCGCGCAAACGTCAGATCATGGGGCGCAACGCCCGCCTTTTCGCCGAAACGCAGTCCTGGCCTGCTATGATGGACGAACTGATCACCTGCTACGACGATCTCATCAGCGGGCGGACACCCTCGATCTGAACTTCTCGTCTCGGCCCGTTGTCTGGCTGAAAGGCGGTTGTCAGGCGGATGGGGGCAACCGGTCAGCCAGTGAAGCACGATTGCCCTTACAATGGTGACAGGTAGACAGGCCATTGGCACATAGCAGGCCCGCGCTCGCATGAATTGCCGGATAGGGCGCGTTGGTTTCCCGTGATTCAAGGAGAGAAGAAGCATGTCCTCTGTGGTCATCACTCTGTTGATCCTGCTCGGCACCCTGCTGTTGATTCTGGTGCTGTCGGCGGTGCGCATGGCTCAGGAATACGAGCGGGCCGTCGTCTTTCGTTTCGGGCGTCTGCTCAAGCGCACCAAGGGGCCGGGGTTGTTCCTGGTCATGCCTTTCGGCATTGACCGTGTGGTGAAAATTGACCTGCGCGTGGTCACGCTGGACATCCCGCGTCAGGACTGCATCACGCGCGACAACGTCACGGTGGGCGTCAACGCCGTGGCCTACTTCCAGGTGATCGATCCGCGGCGGGCGGTGGTGGCCGTCAGCAACTATGCCAACGCCACCTTTCAGATCGCGCAGACCAGCCTGCGCAGCGTAATTGGCCAGGTGGAGCTGGACGAGCTGCTCAGTCAGCGCGAGCGGGTCAATCAGCGCCTGCAGAGCATCATTGACGCCGAGACCGAACCCTGGGGCGTGAAGGTGAGCATCGTCGAGATCAAAGACGTGGAACTGCCGCCGCAGATGCAGCGCGCCATGGCCCGTCAGGCCGAGGCCGAGCGCGAGAAGCGCGCCAAGATCATCCATGCCGAAGGCGAGATGCAGGCCGCGCAGCAACTGCGTGAAGCGGCCACGACCATCGCTGCCGAACCGGCAGCGCTGCAACTGCGCTACCTGCAGACGCTCACTGAAATCGCCGTGGAGAAGAACTCGACCATCATCTTCCCCGTGCCCATTGATTTTCTGGCTACTCTCACCGAGATGCTCAAGCAGAACAGCGCGAAGTCGTGATGCCAGGTGAGGCACTGTGACGGCGCTAAGGATTCTGAACCGCTGAGACGCAGAGGCCGCAGAGAAGCACAGGTATTGCCCCCTGCTGTCTCTCTGTGTGCCTGGCGTCCCGGCGGTGATTTTCGTTTGACCCGCCGGCCCCCCTGTGTTACGATCCTCAACAAGAAACCTGTTCACCTCCGGCTGGAGGTCGCTCATGCCGGGTCGGGCATGGCGGCGTTGGGCATCCTCGTCCACCGAAAAGTGCCTCCAGTCGCCATCACCGCATGAAGAGGCGCGTTGCGCACGGATAGACACCCATGTCCCTTTGGAATCATTATTACACCCCTGCAACAGTCGAAGAAGCATTAGCGCTGCTGCGCACGTATAAAGGCCGCGCCCGCGTCATCGCCGGCGGCACCGACCTGCTGCTGGACATCAAGCAGGGACATCTGCCCCGCCCCGACGCGCTGGTTGACATCACCCGCATTCCGGGCCTGAGCGATCTGCGCCAGGAAGACGACGAATTCTACCTGGGCGCGGCGGTGACCCACTCGCAGATCGTCGATTCGCCGGTGCTGAGGGCGCGGGCTACCTGCCTGGTGGAAAGCTGCGGCGTGGTCGGCGGGCCGCAGGTGCGCAACGTGGGCACTATCGGCGGCAACGTGGCGCACGCTCTGCCCGCTGGAGATGGCACGACTTCGCTGATCGCCCTGGACACGGCGGCAGACGTGGTGCTGGAAGGCGTGCGGCAATGGTTGCCGCTGGGCGAGCTTTTCGTAGGGCCGGGGGAGTCGCGCCTGGATCAGACGCGCGACCTGCTGATCGGCTTCCGCTTCCGGCTATGCGGTCCACACGAGGGGACGGCCTTCAAGCGCATCATGCGTCCCCAGGGAGTGGCGTTGCCCATCCTGGGTTGCGCGGTCTGGGTGCGGCTGGACGAAGCCAGCGAGCACTACGCGGACGCCCGCATCTGCATCGGGCCGGTGAGCAAAGTGCCGGTGCGGGCGCAGGCTGTTGAAGAAGCGCTGCGCGGACAGCCGGTGGGGGCCGAAGCCATCGAGCGAGCGGTGACTGTCGCCCGGCAGACGTTGCACCCGCGCACCAGCAAATACCGTGCCACGGCTGAGTATCGCCAGGAGATGATCGAGGTGCTGTTGCGGCGCGTGTTGCCGCTGGCCGCTCAACGCGCCCGGACGGGCGAGGCGATCCCCGAAGGCGTGGGGATGGAGTGAAGATCAGTTTCCAGGGGGCAGCTTTCAGCCTCTGGTAACGCGGCGCACGTTGCCCAAAAGTTCGTTCTCCGACCACCGGTATAGATTGCTGACCGCTGAAAAACGAAGACTGACTACTGACAAGGGTGCCCCTCAATGAGCAAATTACTCCTCACCGTCAACGACACACCGTATGATCTGGACGTACCCGAATCGCGCACGCTGGCGCAGGTGTTGCGCTATGACCTGGGCCTGACCGGCACCAAGATCGGCTGCGAAGAGGCCGAGTGCGGCCTGTGTACGGTGCTGGTAAATGGCACGCCTGTTGACTCGTGTCTCTACCCCGCCTTCAAGGCGCAGGGCGCGCGCATCACCACCATCGAAGGGCTGGCCCGCAACGGCGACCTGCACCCGCTGCAGAAGGCGTTCGTCGAGCATGGCGCGGTGCAGTGTGGTTTCTGCACGCCCGGCCTGATCATGACCGCCAAGGCCCTGCTCGACCGCAACCCCAACCCCACCGAACACGACATCAAGGTTGCGCTCAAAGATACGCTCTGCCGTTGCACAGGGTATGTGAGCGTCATTCGCGCCATTCAGTCGGCAGCACGGGAGCTGCGCGGCGAGGAACCGCTTCCCTGGCCTGGCGTGCCGACCGTCCCGCCGCTCAAAGTGGTCGGGCAGCCGGTGCCGCCGCAAGAGGTGGTAGACAAGGTGACCGGTCGCGCCAAATTCACCGACGACTACACTTTCCCCGGCATGTTGATCGGGCGGACGTTGCGCGCGGCCTATCCGCATGCCCGTATCAAGCGCATAGATACCAGCAAGGCCAAAGCCTTGCCGGGCGTGTGCGCGGTGCTCACTCACGAAGACGTGCCCGGCCAGAACCGGCATGGCCTGATCTACGCCGATTGGCCGGTGCTGTGCGATGACAAGGTGCGCTACATGGGCGATGCGGTGGCCGTTGTCGCCGCGGAAGACGCCGACATCGCCGCGCGCGCCCTGGAACTGATCGAAGTGGACTACGAACCGCTGCCGGTGGTAGCCGACCCGGAATACGCACATTCGCCCGAAGCGCCGCTGGTGCATGAGGAATGGGAGACGGGCAACCTGCTCAAGCACATCAAGGTGCGGCATGGCGATGTGGAGCAGGGCTTCGCTGAGTCCGACGTGATCATCGAGCGTGAATATCGCACGCCGACGGTCGAGCACGCCTTCATGGAGCCGGAGTGCTCGATCGCCGTGCCCGCCGGTTACGACGCCGAACACCCCAAGTTGACGATCTACGTCGGGTCGCAGATTCCCTACGAGGATCGTCGGCAGGTAGCCGCCGCGCTCGGCCTGCCGGAAGAGCAGGTGCGCGTGCGCGGCACGTTGATCGGCGGCGGGTTCGGTGGCAAGGAAGACATCGCCGGTCAGATTCACGCGGCCATGCTGGCCCAGGTAACGGGTCGTCCGGTAAAAATGCTCTACACGCGCCAGGAGTCGCTGCTGTTCCACCCCAAGCGTCACGCCACCATCATCCGCATCAAGACTGGCGCGAAGCGCGACGGCACGTTGATGGCGGTGCAGGCCACGCTCTACGGCGACGCGGGCGCATATGCCAGCCTGTCCGACAAGGTGATGACCCGCGCTACCACGCACGCCACCGGCCCCTATGTGGTGCCGCACGCCAAAATTGACTGCTACGCCATGTACACCAACAATCCGCCGTCGGGGGCCTTCCGCGGTTTTGGGGTCACGCAGTCTGCGTTTGCAGTCGAGCAGAATATGGACCTGGTTGCCGAGGCGCTGGGCATGGATCCGGTTGAGTTCCGGCGCAAGAACGCGCAGCGCGTGGGGGCGACGACCGCCACTGGTCAGTTGCTGCGCGAGAGTGTGGGGTTGCTGCAGACGATTGAGCGCGTTGAGCGCGACATGCGCGGCGATGGAGCGAACTTCCGCTGGGGTTGGCGCGAGGGCACCAAAGCCTATGGTTGGGGCGTCGCCTGCGCCTACAAGAATACTGGCCTGGGCGGCGGCGCACCGGATCGCGCGACCGCGGAGGTGGAAGTCTTCCCGAATTCGACCGCCGAGGTGCGCATTTCCTCCGCGGACATGGGGCAGGGTCTCAGCGTCGTGCTGGCGCAGGTGACCGCCGAAGAGTTGGGCCTGCCCGTCGAACGAGTGCATGTGTTGCTCTCCGACACCGACCTGACGCCCGACGGCGGCCCGACGACTGCCTCGCGGCAGACGTTCATGAGCGGCAACGCGGCCCGACACGCTGCGATCACCATGCGTCAGGCGCTGGCCGCCGTCGCCGCGGAACGGCTGGGCGTCTCTCCCGAACGAATCCGTTTCGAGGATGGTCGCCTGCAGCACAACGGTTCGTCGGTGGAGATCGGTCAGGTGGTCACCTGGATGCGCGAACAGGGCCAGGAAGCCAGAGCGCGTTACGTCTACGATGCGCCCAAGACACAACCGCTGGGCACGGGCGGTGACATGCACTTCGCTTTCTCCTACGCCACGCAGGCGGCGCTGGTCGAGGTAGACCTGGAAACAGGCGCGGTGCGCGTGTTGAAGATCATTGCCGCCAACGACGTGGGGCGTGCCATCAACCCCAAGACGCTAGAAGGGCAGGTCGAGGGGGGGATCGTGATGGCGATGGGCAATTGCCTGACTGAGGAGTACATTGTCGAGAATGGCGTCCCGTGGTCGGTGCTGTTCTCGCGCTACAAGATTCCCAGCATCAAACACACGCCCGAAGTGATCTCGCATTTCGTGGAAGAACAGGTATCCAGCGGGCCGTTTGGGGCGAAGGGCGTCGGCGAGATCACCTCGATTAACACCATGCCCGCCATCGCCAACGCCATCTACCACGCGACAGGAGTGCGTGTCTACCGCGTTCCCGTAGACCAGGACGCGCTCTTGCGGGCGCTGAAAGCCGGAGCGACGGAGGTGCACTCCACCTGGCACGATGTGAAGTGAAGAACCGGGCAATAGCAGGGCAGTCTTCCTGCACAATTCAACTCAAGAGGGCAGCACTGGGCTGCCCTCTGTTTGTCTGTGCCCCCGCCGACTGTCTTGTGCGCTCACCAGTCTTCATCGAAGCCAGTGAAGCCTTCGGGCAGGTTGTCCAGTCCTGGCGGCAACGGCTCGGATAGGAGCACCATTTCTGGCACAGCGGGGATCACCATAGACGGCGTAGCGGCTCCGCCGAAGCGCGTGCCGAGCAGCCCTGACTCCTGGATCAACAGGCGTCCGTACATGGCGACCGCTCCCACTCCAGCCAGTGCCGTGATCAGTTCCAGCACCAGTCCCATGGCTGGCAGCGGGAGATTGGTCAGCGAGGCATAGGTGATCGCACCCAGGGCCAGCATCCCCAGCCAGCGCCGGAATTCGCCCAGCCCGCTGATGCGCAGCACGTAGCGGTAGACCAGTTGCCCGATCACAAAGCTGATCACCACCCGCCCCATAAAGAAGAGCAGGAAGGTGAAGCCAGCCACCATGCTGCCGGTGACCAGCAGCACGCCGACGCCAGTCAGCAGGGTGAGTGCGCCTAGTCCGATCGTATAGAGCACGCCGACCACGATCAGGCCGGCGACCAGCACGATGATCACCAGAGGGATGGACAGCATGAACGTGGCCAGCCCCCAGCCGACGGCGGGAATGGTCCGCCGCCGTACCTGGAGCGCCGGTTGGCGCACGACGTTGGGCACCAGGCGCAGCGCGACCGCGCCCAGAATCAGCAGCGACAGCACATCACGCACCACGGCCACCACGTATTCGCGCAGCAGCACTGCCGCTTCGTCTGGCTGCGCCACTTTGGTAATGTCCGGCTGCCCGCCAATGCGCTCGAAGCGCACGCGCCCCTGTACTACACCGGGCGGAATCTCCGCCTGTGTCACCGAGCGATAGGCCACGTCGCGCTCGATCAATGCCCCTGGCGCAATATATAGCCCCGGATTCTCGAAGGACAGATCGTAAAAGGGCAGATCGGGCACGTCGGCGCTGCGGCGGGCGTCACCTACTTCAGCGTCCACGCGCCCCACCACCACGCCCTCGATGAGCAGCGCCTCACCGCCGAAGTCAATATCGCCGCCGATTGTCCCCTTCACCCGCGCCTGATAGCCGTACACCAGCAGGTCGCCGGGCAGCACCGCGTCCTTCTGGATTTCCGCGTTGAGCGCCACGGCCATCAGGTCAATGCGCGGATCGGTGAAGCGGGCCACGTCGCCGATGATCGCCGTCAGGCCGAAGAAATGCATATCGTCGCCGACGGCCCCTTCGACCAGCAGCCGCCCGCCGCCCACCCACAGGTCGCCGGTGACGCGGCTACCGCGGTGCAGGGTGATCTCCGCCGCCACGCCGATCAGATCGCCTTCGATAGTGCCGTAGACATCCAGAATGCGGCAGAAGAAATAGAAATCCTCGACGATGTAATCGTCTGGCCCCACCTCGCAGCGATCCCCGCGCATCCCATCCGATGCCTCGACCTGCCCGGCTACGCCGAGCAAGATGAGCACCATCAGCAGGAGCAGTATTCTCCGTTTGCGCTTGGCCAGTTGATGCATCCTCTGCCGTCCAAACCTGCGGGTTGGAAGTGGGCCACCGCTATTGTACCAGCGCCTTCCGCTGCCCGTCCAAACCGTCAGCGCGACACGACAATCGCACCCAGATAGCGCTTATCGGAGACGCGCAGCAGGTCGCCGGTCGTCAGGTCGAGCTTGAACGTGCCGCCCGCGCGGGCCTCGGTGAGCAACAGCGCTGTGTCGCTATCCGCGAAGGCCAGCGGGATATAACGCGCCGCTTCCGACGACAGGGCCAGCCGCTGACGGCGCGCCACTACGTCCACCACGATCAGGGCGTAAGGCGGGCCATTCTCCATGGCGGCGCTGTAGGCGGCCAGCGTGCCTCGCTCGTTGAGGATGAGATCGCCCGCGCGACGGTACGGCAGAGTCGGCGGCGGCACGACGATCTCCGCGCCACTGGGCACGTCCCACAGGCGCAGGGCGAACGGTCCGCGCCCCTCGGCCCCTTCCAGGCGGGCGACCAGCCTGCCGTCCGGTGAGGCTGCCGCGCCGCAAGGGCACAGCGGCTCGCCGGTCAGAGGGACGAACTGATCGTCGGCCAGGCTGAATATGCCCACATGATGATAGACCTCGAACAACGCCGGTGCGGGCGGCTCCAGTGGATGCGCCGCGTCGTAGACCAGGCGGGCCATATCTTCGGAGAGCGCCAGCGGCAGCAACATCTGCCCGGCTCCCGGTGTGGAGATGGGCAACTGTCGCAGGTCGCTGCCGTCGGCGCGGGCCACATACACCGCCGATATACCCTGCGCGTTGACTTCCACCCAGGCCACGGCCTGGCCGTCCGCCGCAGCGATCCACCGCACTCGTTCGATTGCCACGCCGCGGCGGATGAAGGGGTGTGGTTGCAGGGTGCCATCGGCATTGGCGCGCATGATCGCGCCAGTGCGCTCTTTCTCGTAGAGCACATAGTCGCCCAGCAGAGTGAAGGCCCGCCCGCCCTCTACGTTGACGACTGTGCTCAGCCCGCTAAGAGCGTCCAGAAAGTACAGGCGCGTCATGCCGCTGTCCGGATCGTTGCCGACGAACACGTCCAGGCGCGCGGTCGCGCCCTGCCGCGCCCCTGCCGGCGGGACAAGCAGCGCAGCCAGCGCGATCAACAGTCCAGCCAGGGTCACCGTCCGCCTAGTCACGGTCTTCATCCTCCGCCAGCGCAGCCACCACCTGCGGCAACACCTCCGCCGACGGCCCGGCCAACCGCCAGTGCGCGATGCGCGTGATAGGAGTGATCGCCGGGTTGGCCTCCACGATCAGGCTGCCGCTTTCGCGGGCCAGGAAGGGCAGGCTGGCCGCCGGTTGCACTTCCCCCGATGTGCCCACGACCAGCATGACGTCGGCCACGCGGCTGAGGTGCATGGCGCGTTCCAGTTCGGCGGGGGGCAGCATTTCCTCAAACCACACCACAGCCGGTCGCACATAGGCGCCGCAGTGAGGGCAACGCGGTGGCCCAGCCTCTTCGTCCCAGGTCAGAGTGCTGATATCAATGTAGGTGGGGTCGCCCTGGCAGTTGGCGAAGCACTTGTTGCGCTGAATGTCGCCGTGCAGCGCGATTACGTCGCGGCTGCCCGCCTGCTGATGCAGCCCGTCAATGTTCTGGGTGATCACCACCACTTTCTCGACGTAGCGTTCCAGCGCTGCGATGGCCAGATGACCGGCGTTGGGTCTGGCCTGCGCGATCAGGGCGCGCCGGTGCTGATACCAGTCCCAGACCAGCTTGGGATCGCGGCGGAAACCGCGTGGCGTCGCCAGCCGCTGCGGGTCATAGTTGGCCCACAGGCCGTCAAGCGCATCGCGAAAGGTCGGGATGCCGCTTTCCTTCGAGACGCCCGCGCCTGTCAGAACTACCAGCAGGCGGCTTTCGCGCAGCGCTTGTGCCACGGCCCGCACCAGATCGGGATGCTGTCCAGATTTTTCCACAGCCCCTCCCTTCACGGGCAGTATCCTGTCCCCATTGTCTCGCCGCCTCAGCCCACGCGCAAACCGGCAAACGTGAAAAGTGTCTAAAAAAACTGGCTCGGCCCTTTTGGCGGCAGGCAAACGTGCTAAACTACGGGTAGTGTACCATGTAACCCGGTTTGCAGACGTCGGGGCAGAGCGGGTGTATTCAATTTTGAGGTAACCGCAGAGCTGTCAGGGACGCAGCGCAAAGGAATCCCGGCTGCGTGTCTGTCTCTGTGCGTTCTGCAGCTAACCCTGCCCCCACAAACCGGTGCGTCGGGCCAAAGGCTGTGTTCATGATTCCTTTTCTGAATGTGCGCCCGGAAGTATGCCCCTGGTGACCAGTACCTGTGCGTCACCTCCGCTTGAGCGAAAAACATGGCTGTGAGTGAGATCAATCCCAACACCGACCGGCGTATCCTGACTCAGGACGCCTACGCTACCGACGTGCACCTGGCCGTGCGGATGCGCACGCACGAACTGTACAGCTTCCCCAAGATTGACTATCCGCGCTGGGTGGCGGACATCATTAGCTGGCGCGGCGACGAGTGGGTGCTCGACGTGGGCGCTGGGCCGGGCACATATCGCGAACTGGTGCAAGAGCGTGCGCCGTCCGGTCTCTACGTGGCTGGCGATCTCTCCCTGGGCATGGCCCGACGGGTCAACGAAGCGGGCGCGTGCGCCGTCAACCTGGATGTCCAGCATTTGCCCTTCGCCGATGCCACGTTCGACGTGGCAATGGCCAATCACATGCTCTATCACGTGCCGGACGTGACACGGGCGTTGAGCGAACTGCGGCGCGTGCTCAAGCCGGATGGCGTGCTGATCGCCGCCACCAACAGCGCTTCGACCATGCCCGAACTGGATACACTGGCGCGGCGAGCCTGCACCTTGCTGGGCTATCCCCGCCAGGAGTTCATCCCCGATCATCAGAACTTCACTCTGGAGAATGGCCCGGCGCAGGTGGCCCGCTTCTTCCGCGCCGTAGCTCGCTATGACCTGCCCAGCGCCTTCCACTTCCCGGAAGTGGAACCCGTGCTGGATTACATCAACAGCATGAAAGCCATGCGCGCGCCCCAACTCCCCGCCGGCATCTCCTGGGACGAGTTCATGCATGTGATGGAAAAGCAGATTGCTCGCCTGATCCATCACTACGGTGAATTGCAGGTGCAAAAGCTGGCTGGCGTGATCGTGGGCACCAATGGTGGGGCCTTTGCCCGCGAATATCTGCGTCTGCTGGATGCAGGGCGTTGAGTATCCCGCCCGCACCCTCATAGCTCGTCGTCGAGCAGGTTGTCGTCCTCCATCTGCGGTTCGTCGGGCGGCAGAAAGCCGTGACGCCCGTAGAGCGGCACGAACATCACTGGAATGAGCGTTTCCACGGTCCACGTGTTGTCACGACGGCGCACCCGCTGCAACATCTGCTGGTAGCGGTCTCCGACGGGGATCACCATCCGTCCCCCGTTAGCCATCTGCGCCCGTAGTGGCCCAGGGATGACTGGCGCGGCAGCAGTGACGATGATGGCGTTGTAGGGGGCCATGTCCGGCAGACCCTGGCTGCCGTCTCCTACGTACACTTCGGCGTTGTGATAGCCCAGATCGCGCAGCGTCGCGGAGGCGCGCTCCGCCAGCGTCGGGTAACGCTCCAGCGAGTAGACAAAGCGAGCCAGCTCGCACAGCACCGCCGTCTGATAGCCGGAGCCAGTGCCGATCTCCAGCACCACATCATCCGGCGTCAGTTCCAGCGCCTGAGTCATCAGGGCGACAATGTAGGGTTGCGAGATGGTCTGCTCGTTACCGATGGGTAGCGGCCCATCTTCGTAGGCGCGCGCGCGAAACGGCTCCGGCACGAAGGCGTGACGCGGCACGCGGCGCATGGCTTCCAGCACGCGCGGGTCGGTGATGTCGCGGGCCATCAGTTGTTCGCGCACCATGCGCTCGCGCAGCATCTCATAGTCGAGTTGAAACGGCATGTGTCCCCCTCAGCAATGCTACCCTCATGATACACCAGCCTGCGCCTGTCGTGAACGGGCAGCGAACAGTTCCCCGCTCCTTTATTCCCCCTGAGCAGTAAGTGGACGCTGCGCGTCCAGGCCGAACTCGGTAGGGGAGACGCGCCGCGAGAAGTCATAGTACACCCGATAGGGGCCGAAGTCGCGGACGCGGAACGTGACGCCTGCTTCGTTCAGTCTCGCCGCGATCAGCGCATCCAGCATGGGGAAACTCTGCGTGATCCAAACCACACGCTCCGCGGCAGCGACCTGCTCACGGTAGGGGGGATAGCGGTTGTTGCCGGGGCGGTAGCCATGTTCATCATAGGGCAATGCCGTGTCCAGGATCAGCCGCTCGTGAGAGCGGAAGATCAGGCGGAACGAGGTCCAGTATGCCGCATAGCCGTGCGTGTAACCCTCTTTGTCCAGAAAGGTGAGTACGTCCGCGTCGTAATGAGCGGGAGTGCGCAGTCCTCCCACCAGTTGCGCCGTCAGGCCCGTGTTGGTCTGCGCGGCGCGGATCAGCAGGGATGCCTGGGCGGTCAACAGGATGGCCAGCAGCCCTGCCGCTACGACCCGGCTGCGCGTGCGTACACGCTCCACTCCCAGCGCCACCCCTACAGCCGCTGG
>DAOTZZ010000179.1:0-15694 GCA_034433965.1 Anaerolineae bacterium | reverse complement strand
CATCGGCTGCGCCGAGGATATCCTGCAGGCGAACCCCACCGGCCTCGACTTCATCTGGGCCGCCTCCAATGAGATGGGCATGGGCGCTATGCTGGCCGCTGAAGCGGCGGGCCGCCTGGAGAAGGCCGAAGACGGCGTCTCCATCGGCGACGAGACCGTGGCCATCTTCACCAACGACGTGACGCCGGAATCGGTGGAGCGTCTGAAGGAAGGCCGCATGATCGCCGAGACCACGCACGGCTTCGCCGACTGGGGTTGGTTCGGTGGCGAGTTCGCGGTGCGCATCGTCTGCGGTCTGGAAGTGCCTCAGACCTTCGACATCCGCCCGCGCATCGCCTACCAGGCCAATGCTCACCTGTTCTATCCCGAACCGGCTCTGCCGGAGATCGACTGGGAAGGCATCAAGGCCGAGTGCAAGTAGTCTCTTGTGAAGTCCGCGGTGAGGAGGCCCCCGCCCTCCTCACCGCCTTCTCTTGAGAGGTTTGTTGGAACATACAGGAGCGCAACAATGCGTTTTGAGGGGAAAGTTGTCGTCGTCACGGGAGCCGCAGAAGGCATCGGTCAGGCCGCGCTGCTCGCTTTCGCCCGCGAAGGGGCGCGCGTCGTCTTGGCCGACCGCGCACCAGAAAAGGGACAGGCCGCTGTCGAGGAATTGCGGCGCGAAGGCCGCGAAGTCCTGACGGTTCGCGTAGATGTGTCGGTCGAAGAAGAGGTGCGCGCCCTGTTCGATCAGGTTAAGGCTCAGTGGGGGCGCGTTGATGTTCTGGTGAACAACGCGGGTATCTATATGCAGGGTGACGTGACGCAGACCTCCCTGGCCGACTGGGAACGCATCATGGCGGTGAACGTCACGGGGGCATTTCTGTGCACCAAATACGCCGTGCCGTTGATGATCGCCCAGAAGTCCGGCGTGATCGTCAACGTCGCTTCCGAAGCCGGGCTGGTCGGCATCAAAGGGCAAGTGGTCTACAATGTCTCCAAGGGGGCGATGATTGCCTTGACGCGCAGTTGCGCCGTAGACCTGGCCGAGTACGGCATCCGCGTCAACAGCGTCTGCCCTGGCACGACCGAGACTCCGCTGGTTCGTGCAGCGCTGCAGCGTGCCGCCGACCCGGCAGAGGCGCGGCGTCGGCTGGAACAGTGTCGTCCGGCCAACCGGCTGGGCACCCCCCAGGAGATCGCCGCAGCAATCCTGTTCCTGGCCGGCGACGAGGTCGCCTATGCGACCGGCGCAATTCTGAGCGTAGATGGCGGGTACACGGCTCAGTAGAGCTGTCACCACAAAGGAACTCTCGATGGAGACTCGTACACCGCTACTGCGCATGGAGCGCATAGACAAGAGTTTTCCGGGCGTCCATGCGCTCGACCATGTTGACTTCGACCTGTATGAGGGCGAGGTACATATCCTGCTGGGCGAAAACGGGGCGGGCAAGTCCACCCTGATGAAAATTCTTAGCGGCTCTTTGCCAGCCGATAGCGGGCGCATCATCATTCAGGGCGAAGAAATCCGCCATCACAGCCCGGAGCGCGCCAGCAAACTGGGCATCGGCATGGTCTATCAGGAATTCAGCCTGGTGCCTTCGCTCACCGTGGCCGAGAACATCTTCCTGGGTGCCCCGCCCCGCAACCGTGCGGGCATGGTGCGCTGGGGCGAACTCTATCGCCGCGCCCGCGAGAGCCTGGCGACCCTGGGCGTGGACATTGATCCGCGCGCCCGCGTCGGCAACTTGAGCGTGGCTGAGCAACAACTGACCGAGATCGCGCGTATCCTGGCCAAACAGCCGCGCATCCTGCTGCTCGACGAACCCACCTCGGCCCTGTCCGATACTGAAGTAGATCGTCTGTTTGAAATCATCCGCCGCCTGCAAAGCCGCGGCGTGGGCATCATCTATATTTCGCATCGCCTGGACGAGGTGAACCGCATCGGGACGCGCGTCACCGTCATGCGCGACGGACGGGTCATGGGCACCCTGCCGGTCGAGCAGGCGGATATTGACACACTGATCAAGATGATGGTGGGGCGTCGCCTCAGCGAGCAATACCCCAAGACGCTGTCCGTCGAGATCGGCCAGCCGTTGTTGCGCGTCGAGAATCTGTGCGCCGAACCTTTCCTGCACAACCTGTCGTTCGAAGTCCGCGCGGGCGAAATTCTGGGCATCTTTGGGCTGATGGGAGCCGGGCAGGCCGAGCTGGCGCAGGCACTCTTCGGGCTGCTGCCAGTCACAGCGGGCCAGGTCTACATTGATGGACGACCTATCAAGATTCGCCGTCCCACCGAAGCAATCCAGCATGGCATCGGGCTGTTGCTGCGCGACCGCAAGGCGAGTCTGGTGCCCATGCAGGCCCTGCCTGCCAACATCACCCTGGCCAACGTCAGCCAGTTGCCCTTCATGGGACCTCTGAATCTACGCTCGGAGGAACGGATCGCCGCCCGCTACGTGCAAGAGTTGAGCATCCGCCCGCCCATCCTCAAGCGTCCGGTCAAGTTCCTCAGCGGCGGCAACCAGCAGAAGGTATGCCTGGCTCGCTGGCTGGCGAGCGGAGCCAGAGTGCTGATCGTGGACGAGCCAACGCGCGGCATTGACGTTGGCGCGAAGGCGGAAGTGTTCGCCTTGCTCGATCAGCTTGCCGCCCAGCAGGGCGTGGGCATTATCATGATCTCTTCGGAAATGCCGGAATTGCTGGCCATGGCCGACCGCATTCTGGTCATGCGCAACGGCGAGTTCACGGCAGTCTACCAGCGCGGTGAAGCAACGCAAGAGTTGTTGCTGAGAAGTGCCAGCTAGGAACGGACGGAGGATTTTCGTGTCTGAGAAACTTGCTCAGGATCAAGAGTTGGGGGTGCAGGTGGTGAAAGGCCCTCGCCTCAAGCGCTTCAGAGGGTCAATACGCGACGTGCTGATCCAGAGTGGCCCTTTGATTGCGCTCTTCTTGCTGGCTCTGTACCTGGCATCGGCCACGCCCTATTTCATGACCGAAAGCAATCTGGTTAATGTGGGGCGGCGCACCTCGGTGCTGATCATCTTCGCCATCGGCCAGACCTTCGTCATCCTGACCGGCGGTATTGATCTGTCGGTGGGCGCTACCGCCGCGCTGGCGGCTTCCATCTCTGCCGTGACCATGACGCAGCAGGTCAATGTGCTGGGCATCAAGTTCGGGCCAGTAGGCTTCCTGGAGGGGTTAGTTGTCGCCCTGGTTGTCGGTCTGGGCGCGGGCCTGCTCAACGGGCTGTTGATCACCCGCGGGCGCATCCCGGACTTCATTGCCACACTGGGCACCCTGGAGGTGTTTCGCGGCGCGGCACTGCTGGTGACCGGCGGCCTGCCCGTGCCTTCGTACTATTCCGATGCGCCCAAGGCCCGTAACTACTTACCTAAAGAGGTAGTTTCCATTGGCAGTGGAGATTGGCTGGGCGTCCCCATCGCGGCGGTGATTGCGCTCTCCGTCACCCTGCTGGGTTGGGTCGTCCTGCGCTACACCGCCTTCGGGCGTAGCATCTTTGCGGTCGGCGGCAACCGCGAAGCGGCCCGCGTATCCGGCATCAAGATTGACCGCACCAAGATCGGCGTGTACGTCGTCTCCGCGCTGCTGGCCGCCTTGGCCGGCTTCGTGCTGACCGGACGCCTCAACTCCGCCAACGCACTGATGGCCGGTGAAGAAAACCTCAACTCCATTGCCTCGGTGGTGATCGGCGGCACCAACCTGTTCGGCGGCGAGGGCGGCGTCTTCGGCTCGATCATCGGTGCGCTGACTATCGGCGTCATCGGCAACGGCCTCAACTTGCTGAACGTGAGCGACTTCTACCAGCGCATCATCCAGGGCACCATCATCGTGGTCGTGGTGGTCTTCGACCAGTGGCGTCGTCGCCGGTTCGGGGTGTAGCCGGAACGAGGGGGGCACTATGAGCCAACGTTTTCAGGACGCCGTGGTGATCGTCACCGGTGGCAGCCGGGGGATCGGCCTGGCCATCGTGCAGCGGTTCGCCGCAGAAGGAGCGCAGGTCATCTTTGCGGCCAGGAATCATACCCGCGGACAGCAGGTCGCGCAGGAATTGCGGCAACAGGGTGCGGCGGTAGACTTCATCGGCGTAGACGTGGCGCAGCGCGATCAGGCAGAAGCGCTGATCGCCCAGGTGATCGAACGCTTCGGGCGTGTGGACGTACTGGTCAACAACGCCGGTGCGCACGAAAAAGCCCCCTTCACCGACGAGAGCGAAGACCTGTGGCAGCGCATGTTCCGCATCAACGTGCTGGGCACGGTATTCCCCTCGCAGGCAGCGGTCCGGCATATGCGGGCGCGTGGACGGGGCAGCATCGTACACGTCGCCTCGAAGGCAGGGGTGGTCGGCGAACCCGGACACGCCGCCTATAGCGCAGCCAAGGGCGCAGTCATCGCTCTGACGCGGGCCATGGCCGTCGAGCTGGCCCGCGATGGCATTCGCGTAAACGCCGTCTGCCCTGGGCCGGTAGTCACGGACATGCTGCTCGAAGCCGCACCCACCGAAGAACAGCGCCATCAACTGGCCGCTCAGGCACCCTTGGGACGGCTAGGGCAGCCGCTCGACATCGCAGGAGCGGTGTTGTTTTTGGCTTCAGACGAAAGCGCCTGGTGCACTGGTCAGGCGCTGTCCATTGACGGCGGCCTGTCCATTCTGCTGTGAGCGTGATGGACGGCGCTCCTGGTCGGACACAACACTCAGGAGCGTGGAAAGACCAGGTGGTGTGAAAACACCATCTTTTCAAGGTCATCTCTGTTGTGGTATCGCATGACTAGAGGAGTGCATTGATGTCATCTTCGGTACGGGTGTGCCTGGTGGGAGCAGGACGGGTCGCCAGAGTGCACGCCAATTCGCTGGTCAATCATGTGCCCCCCGCGCAGCTTGTCGCCCTGGTAGACCCCGATCCCAGGGCGCGCGAGGAGGCGGGCGAACTGTTCGGTATTGAAAAGCGTTTTGCCGCGCTGGAAGAAGCGCTGGAGTCAGTGGCCTTCGACGCAGTGGTCATCACCACGCCCACTTTCACCCACAAGCAACTGGCCGTGATGGCCGCCAATGCGGGCAAACACATACTGCTGGAAAAGCCGATGGCGCTCAACCTGGCCGAGTGCGACGCGATCATCGCCGCCGCCGAGGCCAACGGCGTGATCCTGCAATTGGGCTTCATGCGTCGCTTCGATCCGGAGTTTGTGGCCGCTGCGCAACGCATTGAGGCTGGCGAAATCGGGCAACCCATGCTGATCAAGTCGCTGACGCATGGGCCGGGCCTGCCTCCGGCCTGGGCACGCGATCTCAAGACATCCAACGGGATGCTGGCCGAGGTCAATAGTCACGACTGGGACTGCGTGCGCTGGCTGATGGGGTCGGATTACCAGCGTGTCTACGTAGAAGTAGCCAACTTCAAGGGCAAGGCGCGCGGCGTAGATACCGAGCACTTCTACGATAACGCGCTGGTCAACATCCGCTTCGAGAACGGCGGCCTGGGCAGCATCTCCGGCGTGTGCCCCTGCGACTACGGTTACGATGCCCGTGTGGAGATCGTGGGAGAAAAGGGTATCATGCAGATCGGCGAGTTGAAGGGGCAGGCGGTTGTGGTCTGCACCAACCGCGATCAAGGTCTGATTACCCCCATCTACCGCACCTGGCCGCAGCGTTTCGAGTGGGGCTACATCCGCGAGATGGAGCATTTCGTAGACTGTATCCGGAAGGGCGCTCGCCCCAAAGTAGGTGGGCAGGAAGGTCGCTGGGCAGTGGCCGGCGTGCTGGCGGCCACCAAATCGTTCCTGGAAGAGCGCCCCGTCTATCTGCGGGAGATACTGGGATAGTGCGGCGTGCCAGAAACACCGCCCATCCCCTTGCATGGCAGTATCAAGGAGAAATGCCTGATGAAAAACGTACCGTTCACCTTCGAGGTTTGCATCGCCGACGCCATTCTGAGTCACTACGACAATCACATTCAGCGCCGCCTGTCCTCCATGAAGGGGCAGTTCCTCGATCAGGCCGCCTACGATGCGTTGCTGGCCAGGGAAGACGCGCTGCTCTACGAGGTCTACGAGATCAAGCGCCCCGAAGTGGCCGGTGAACTGTTGCACGGCCTGTCCATCGTGCACCCCGGCAAGGTTGGCGACGAATACTACATGACCAAAGGGCATTTTCATACCGTCCTGGAAACTGCCGAGGTGTACTACTGCCTCAAGGGCCAGGGGATGATGGTGATGGAAACGCCAGAAGGTGAATGGGCGGTGGAGCCGCTGCGCCCCAATACGGTGCTCTATGTACCGCCGCGTTGGGCGCACCGCTCGGTCAATATCAGTCTCACCGAAGACCTGGTGACGTTCTTCGTCTATCCAGGCCACGCCGGTCACGACTACCGGACGATTGAAACCCAGGGCTTCCGCAAGCTGGTAGTGGAGCGGGACGGTCAGCCGCAGATTGTGGACAACCCCCGCTGGTTGTCGCCGGAACAGCGGGCCTAGGGGCTGTTATGGACTTTGGCGAGGTATCTTTCCCTCAACCCAGAATCCTCTCCCTGGCGCGAGCGTAGGGGCGGATTTCGTCCCCCTACAGACCCGCGGCTCAAGAGGAGGCCGGAGATTGAGGGCGAAGAACGCGCATAACACGCTCTGGCACCAGGTGATATCGCTCGTACCGACAGGAGCATAGCATGAGTCAACCAGACTATCGGGTCGTGACCAAGACGGTTCCGACGTTCTACTTCGTGGGCGTGACGACGCGGCAGTCGTCCATCATGAAGGTTTTTCCGCGCTGGATGGAAGCCATCGGGCGTCCGGAGATCGTCATCGAGGGGATTGATCACCCCATTCACGACGATCCGCAAGCCTATCGGCAGACTGTCGCGCAGATCAAGTACGATCCGCTCTCCCTCGGCGCGCTGGTGACCACACACAAGATTGACCTGCTCGAAGCCGCGCGCGATATGTTCGACGAGTTGCATTCGTCCGCGCTGCTCACCGGCGAAGTTTCGAGCATCTCCAAACGCGACGGCAAGCTATGGGGCCATGCCAAAGACCCGCTGACCGCCGGTCTCAGCCTGGACGCCATCACCGGCGAGGGATACTTTGCGCGTACCGGGGGGCATGTGTTGTGCTTCGGCGCGGGCGGATCGGGCAAAGCCATTGCCCTGCACTTCATCACCAAGCCAAACCGCGCCGACCGGCCAGAGCGGATCATCGTCACCAACCGCTCGGCAGAGCGCCTGCACAAGCTCCAGGCCATGGTCGAGAGCCTGGAAACCGATATCGAGTTCGTCTATGTGCAGACGGCTGACCCCCGGCGCAACAGCGAACTGATGGAGAGCCTGCCGGACGGCAGCATCGTCATCAACGCTACCGGCATGGGCAAGGACACACCGGGATCGCCGATCACCGACGAAGCGTTATTCCCCCGCAACGGCATCGCCTGGGAGATCAACTATCGCGGTGACCTGGACTTCTGGCATCAGGCCATGGCGCAGAAGGAGAGCCGCCATCTCACAGTTGAGGATGGCTGGCTCTACTTCCTGCATGGCTGGACGCAGGTCATCGCCGAAGTGTTGCATATCGAGATGGACGAGGCAACCTTCCGGCGGCTGGCCGAGATCGCCGAAGAACTGCGCCCGCCGCTGGTGTACAAACCGCGCAAGTGAGGAGCCGCGGATGGCTTCGGCGCGGCATGTGCCTTGTGTGGCGACCTCTTGAGTGCCCTTGAGGGTGACACCCATGTCCAGAAAATACTTAATCGGAGTCGATCTCGGTACCAGCAGCACTAAGTCCGCGCTGTACACAGCGGACGGCACGCTGGTGGCGCGCGCAGTCGAGGAAGTGCCCCTCTACTACCCGCGCCCCGGCGTGGTGGAGCAGGAAAACGACGACTTCTACCGCACGGCGGCCAACACCGTGCGCCGCTGCATCCAGGACAGCGGCATTGATCCGCGCGACATCGTCGCCATTGCCTTCGATAGTCAGATGGCGGGCATCGGCACGGTGGACGAGGATTTCAACCCGGCCACCCGCTTCGATTCCTGGCTTGATATGCGCTGTCAGCCCTATATCGAGTACATGGAGCGCGAGCTGGGCGAGGCCATCACTCGCCTGACCGGCTGCCCGCCCACCTGCGATCACGGCCCCAAGATTCTATGGTGGAAAGAGGAAAATCCTGACGCCTACGCCCGTATCACCAAATTCGTGACGCCGGCGGGCTATGTGGCCGGCAAAATGGCTGGTCTGCGCGGCGAAGAGGCGTTCATGGACTACACCTTCATCCACTTCTCCGGCCTCAGCGACGCACGCCATGGCCGGTGGTCGGATGAGCTATGCCAGGCGTTGGGCGTGGACATGGCCAAGCTGCCGCGCATCGTCGAACCCTGGCATATCGTGGGCGAGGTCACGCCGGCGGTCGCCGCCGACTTCGGCCTCGCAGCCGGCACCATCGTCGCCGCGGGGTGTGGCGACACGGCGGCCAGCGCCCTGGGCGCGGGGATCGTGCGCCCCGGCATGTTCCTGGACGTAGCGGGCACGGCAGCGGTGCTGGCAAGTTGTACCAGCGTCTTCGTGGCCGATGTCAAACACCGGGCGCTGCTCACCATGCGCTCGGTCGTCCCCGGCCTGTGGCACCCGCTAGCCTACATCGCGGGCGGCGGCATTGCTCTACGCTGGTTCCGCGATCAGTTCTACAACGTGTTGCATGGCGAACAGCAGCCGAACGACGACACCCTCTACGAGCGCATGATCGCGCTGGCGGTCACCGTTCCGGCGGGCGCGGATGGGCTATTCTTCTCGCCACACCTGGGCGGGCGCATCTGTCCGGCCACGCCAGAGATGCGCGGGGCCTGGTTGGGCTTCTCGTGGGGACATACGCAGGCGCACTTCGCCCGCTCCATCCTGGAAGGCATCGCCTACGAATACGCCTACTACACCAGCATCCTGCGCGAACTGATCTCCGAGTTGACGCTGCTCGAAGCCCGCGTAGTGGGCGGCGGAGCGGCCAGCCCCGCCTGGAATCAGATCAAAGCGGATGTGCTGGGCATTCCCTATCAGCCTTTGCAGGGCAGCGAGTTCAGTTCGTGGGGCTGCGCCATGATCGCCGGCAAGGCTGCGGGCATCTTCGACGACCTGGCCACTGTAGCAGACGAGCACGCGATACCCGCCGGAGCGCGTCTGGAACCGGATGCGGCGACGCATGAGCGCTATAGGCCGCTGGTCGAGCAATACATCCGCTGGCAGGAGGTGCTCAGCCAGGCGTTCCAGCAAATTCCCACGGGCACGCCGTGATCTGAGCGCGAAGGGGTCGTGTGAAACACGGCCCCTTTTTTGCGCGCCTGGCCTCAAAATCCTGTTGCTTATCAGCGCGATTCTGGGATAATTCAGTCGCAGACGGGTGCGCTGGGTGTTGCTGGCGCTGATCAACGGCGCCGGCCAGGCATTTTCGGATGGCGACGCGCCCTTGGGACAGGTACAGGAACGTCCTTATGTCTCCCTCTTTCACGAACTCCATGAAAGTAGATCACAACAGCTCCATCCCGTTCTATATTCAGCTCAGGGAGATTCTGGAAGCGCGCATCGCCCAGGGAGAATGGCAGCCGGGTGACCGCCTGCCTTCTGAGCAGGAGCTATGCGACTATTATCAGGTCAGCCGCACCGTCGTCCGGCAGACCCTGCTGGAGATGGAGAGCAAGGGGCTGATCGTCAAGCGTAGGGGCAAGGGGTCGTTTGTGGCGCGCCCCAAAATTCACGAGAGTCTCATCCAGAAGCTGACGGGTTTCTACCAGGACATGGTCGAGCGCGGGTTCACGCCGGTCACCAGAGTCCTGCACCACGAAGTCGAAGCGGCCAAACCCAAAGTCGCCGGTAAACTGGGGCTGGAGCCGGGGATGCCTGTCTTCAATATCGAGCGCCTGCGCTTCGTCAACGACGAGCCGATCGTCCTGGTGCGCACCTACCTGCCCTATGCCCTCTGCCCAGGGCTGGCTCACATAGACCTGAGCAACCGTTCGCTCTACGCCACGCTGGAGGAAGAGTTTGGGATCGTACCCGCGTATGGGCGGCGCACCATCGAGGCGGTCGCCGCGGACGAGCGCGAAGCCACCTTGCTCGGCGTGAGTATCGGCGCGCCGCTGATCTACCTGGAAAGCGTCAGCTACCTGCAGGATGGCACACCTATTGAATACTTCCACGCCCTGCACCGCGGCGACCGCTCACGCTTCGAGGTGAGCCTGGTGCGCGTGCACGAGCCGCACGAGATCAAGATCGTTGTCGGGGAAAATCAGATCGAGTTGCCGGAGGGCGACTGATCTGCCAGGGAGACGAACTCGCAGGCCGCCACGCAACAGAAAGCCCTGGCGCTGTGACTGGCCAGGGCTTGATCGTCCGCCCCACCAACCACCTTACTTGATGATGTTCAGCGGGATGGTGGACTTCTGCGTCAGCAGCAGCACGCTCACGCGGGCAGCCACGGCCTGCGCCAGTGCCCGGAACGCCTGCCCGGCGGGCGAGTCCGGATCGTCGGCCACCACCGGGTGCCCGCTGTCTCCGCCGACGCGCACATTGGCTGCCAGCGGCACCCGCCCCAAGAAAGGCACGCCGCGCTCCTGCGCCAGGCGCTCGCCCCCGCCCTCTCCAAACAGCTCGCCGGACATATTTTCGATGACCCCGATGATGGGCACGTTGAGCTTTTCGAACATGGCCAGACCGCGCCGCGCATCATCTACGGCCACGCTCTGCGGCTGTGTGACGATGATTGCGCCCGTCAGCGGTACCGACTGCGCCAGGCTCAGTTGGGCGTCGCCCGTGCCTGGCGGCAGGTCTACCACCATGTAGTCCAGTTCGCCCCAGGCCACGTCTTCGAAGAACTGCCGGATGGCGCTATGTAGCATCGGTCCGCGCCAGATCATGGGCGTGTTGGGATCGGCCAGAAAACCCATGCTCATCACCTTCAGGCCGAACACCTCGAAGGGGATCAACTTCCTGTCCGGCGAGATGGTCGGCTGCGCGAATCCCAGCCCTACCATCTTGGGGATGTTGGGGCCGAGGATGTCCGCGTCCATCAGACCGACCCGCGCCCCGCTCTGCGCCAGAGCCACCGCCAGGTTGACCGCCACAGTCGTCTTGCCCACGCCGCCCTTGCCGCTGCTGACAGCGATGATGCTGCGCAACGGCAACTCCATGCGCCCGAAGACGCGCCCGTCGGTGGGCACGTTGCTCTCCCATTTGATCTCCACATCGCGAATGCCATCCACCCGCAGCACTGCTTCCCTGGCTTGCCGGTAGATTACGTCCTTCAGCGGACACGCGGGAGTCGTCAGCACAATGGTGAAGCGGGCCACCCCGTCGTTCACCGAGACATCGCGCACCATGTTCAGCGAAACCAGGTCGCGGTGCAGTTCCGGCTCGATGACCGTCCCCAGCGCCGCCATCACCCGCTCTTGCAGTTTCGAGTCGCTCACCAGACACCTCTCAGACGCATTTCGCACGGCTGCTTGGTTCTGCCGTGCGCTCTCGTGCACTGTGCAACAGTGAGATTATAACGCACTTGCCCCGCTATCTCCCCGTCTTTTGGCAGCGCCCGATCCAGAATGGTTAGAAAACTCAAACGCTTTTCTAACCGACGTGGGCTGATCGTTGGTTGCCAGCAGAGAAAGCGGATGCTAGACTTATAGTGCTCCTTAATAGCGCTTTACATTTTTCACATTTTTGGGCAGGAAGCATCCATGATCGACAGAATCCAATGGCTGGGACATGGTAGCTTTCTCATCCAGGGTCCGCCGCTTATTTACATCAACCCCTGGCGGGTAGCCCGTACTCCTTTTCTCCCAGATGCCATTCTCATCACCAACGATCTCTACGATCACTGCTCGCCCGCCGACGTAGAAAAACTGCGCGGCCCGCAAACGACGATTATCGCCAGCCCTGCAGCCTCGCTGGTACTGGGCGACGGAGCGCTGCGTCTGCGCTCGTGGCAAAGCGTGAACATCGGCCCGGCGCGGGTCACCGCGGTGCCCGCCTACACCAGCACCGACTTCTATCCGGCGTCTAAAGGCGGGCTGGGCTTTGTGATCTCGCTGGACTACTACGACATCTACTATGCAGGGCTGACCGACTTCGTGCCGGAACTGAGCAAGATTCACTGCGATGTGGCGATCTTGCCGATTGCCGCTGGCCCCGGCACGCTCAACCTGGAACGCACCGTCGAACTGGTGCGGTCAGTGGGAGCGCGCTGGGTGGTGCCCAGCCATTGGGGCACCTTTGGTGGCACGCTCATCGAGGTGCAGGCCCTGGAGCGCGCCTTGCGCGGACTGGCCATTGTGCTGGCTCCGGAGCGGGTGCGCTGAGGGACAATGAGTTTTTGCAGAGACTGGCGTTTTGCGTTACGATGGAGATGGTCAAGTAGTCGGGTTCTGGGTAACCAGGATGCCGATGCACTTCTAAAAGAGTATTACTGTACACAATTGGCGAATAGACGGGATTTGACCACCTCGTCCGTCCACCTGAAGCGCTCTAAAGTGTTTGCTAATTAGTATCCTCAATTTGCAATAGACTTAAGCAAGGCGGCCCCTCATCTTTGAGGCCTGGGGCCGCCTTGCATTTTCCGACATGATCATCCCACCGGCAGCAGGGTTCGTTGCAACTCCCCCCGCTCGTCGCGGATTGACTCCACCGCCCAGCCAGCCACGCCGTTGAGCGTCTGTACACGCCACCAGCGATAGCCCTCTACTACGCGCGGCCCGCCAGTGATGCGTACCCGCGAACCGTTGACCAGCCCCAACACCACGTCTCCGCCAGGCGTCGCCCGCAGATTGAGTGGATCGCCTTCGCTGGTCTGCACGCGCGCTTCATCCCCTGCCCTGAAGGTTGGCCCCCAGCGCGGCGCGCCGACAGCGCCGGTCAGCGGGGTGAGATCGTGCAGCGTGCCCCCCTGATCGCGCCAGATCGCCTGACCCCACAACGCTTCCTCGGACTCGTAGGTGACCAGCAATACCTGCCGGGCGAAATCGTCCCACAGCACCTCCAGCCGGCCAGTAGCTGGCAGCCCTCCCATGACGAGCGTCGGCTGTACCTGATCGCGCGGGATCAGATAGACTTCGCGCGGCACGTCGGGCGGCGCGTGCACGAAGGCCAGCGTACCCTCGGCGAATTGTCGCGCCTGCAGCGGAGCATAACCCGCCTGCGGGGCCAGCAAGGGGATGACCTGAGCGGTCTCCGGATCAACGCTCAGCACCGCCCCGCCGCCAGTAGCCACCAGCGCCGTGCCATTGTCGTTCCAGACCATCGTTTGCAGCGAGTCAGGGGGCAAAGTTGCGCTCGACAAGGCGACCACGGTGCTGGTCGAGATGATCACCCGGCAGAAACCCGCGCCCGCCGCCGTCTGACACCTGGCCAGAATCTCGCTGCTATCCGGACGCCAGCTCAACGGTCCGGCGAACACGCGCCCAGTCTCCCGGTCATAGACGCTGGGCTGCAGGCGCACCGTCAGACCGTCAGCGCTGCGCAACCACAGCCCGTCCACCTCGTGAGGGCCACGGCTGGTCTGTTCCGCGTCCGGCGTCTGCACCGTATAGGCCAGCCATGCACCGCTCGGCGACCAGGCCAGCGCGGTGACGCGCGGCTGCCCGCCGCCCGACACCGGCGGCAACAGCAGCGGCACCCCGCCGACGATCAGCGCGCCGCCTGGCGTCAGGTAGGCCAGCGTGCCATCCGGCCCCACGTCGAAGGCCAGCACGCCTTCAGTGCTGAAAGAGAGTTGCTGAGGAGCGGGCAGCCCGATCTGCAGCCGCCAGACCTGCGCCAGCGCCCCATCATCGGACAGGTAGTACAGCGTCGCCGGTAGCGCCTTCAGCCCTGCGACCGGCAAGGCCGCGCTCGCGCCGCCGGTGCCCGGCACGATACCCCCACTGCCGTCATCCAGCGGCGGTAACGGAGTCGGGGCAGCGCGGGTACGTGTCGGCGCGGGCGTCGGCGACGGAGGCAGCGGCGTCGGACTGACCGCCGGAGACGGTGAATCGGTCGGCGAAGGGGTGGGAATGTTCGTTTCCGTAGGTGTGGCACTGGGCGGGGACGGTGACGGCGGCGGTGTGAGCGACTCCAGCGGCACCGATAGTGTCGCCGTCACTACCAGGGGCGTAGGAGGCACGCGCTCCTGAGTCAGGGTGCACGCGCTCAGCGCCATCAGTAGCAGCGCGATAATCCAACGGCGAGCCAACATGGGGTGCACTCTCCTGAGCCAGCACACGGCGCAGTATACCATACCGGTACGGGCGTTGGGCAGAGGCGTGGGACTGGTTTGGAACTGACCGTCGAGCGCGCCCTGGGCCTATCCGGAGACGCTGAAGTCTCCCCTGCCCCATAGCCAGAAAAACAAACCGTCCCCACTCTCGCAGGGACGGTGTCACAGTCAGCAATGCAGTCAGGAGGCTCACGCGGCCTGCGTATCAGGCGTGCGCGCCAGCGTGCCATCCTCGCGCCAGTGTAGTTGATGCCCACCCTCGGTGATGATCTGAGGACGGCCCCGCCCGGTGATGGCGGCAGCGTCCACAACCACCCGCTTGATGATGTCCTTGTGCGAAGGCATCTCGAACATCACGTCGAGCAACGCGCTTTCCAGGATGCTGCGCAGACCGCGCGCGCCGGTTTCGCGCTCGGCGGCCAGGTCAGCAGCGGCGTACAGCGCATCCTCGGTGAAAACCAGATCAACGCCATTCAGCGCGAACATCTGCTGGAACTGCTTGACCAGCGCGTTCTTTGGCTCGGTCAACACGCGGACAAGCATAGGCCGGTCGAGCGGATCGACGACGGTGATCACCGGCAGACGCCCCACCAGTTCGGGGATCATGCCGTACTTGATCAGGTCTTCCGGCGCGACCTGATGCAACAGATCGCTCTCGGTGACGGTCGAAGCAGAAGCGGCGCGGTCGAACCCCAGCGCGCCCTTGACGCCCACCCGTTCGGCAATCACTTCCGGCAGGCCGTCGAACGTGCCCCCGCAGATGAACAGGATGTTGCGCGTGTCAATCTGGATGAACTCCTGGTGCGGGTGCTTGCGCCCACCCTGCGGCGGGACGTTGGCGATGGTGCCTTCGATGATCTTGAGCAGGGCTTGCTGGACGCCTTCCCCGCTCACGTCGCGCGTGATCGAGGGGTTGTCGCCGCTCTTGCGACTGGTCTTGTCAATCTCGTCTATGTAGATGATGCCCTTTTCGGCCCGCGCGATGTCGTAGTCTGCCGCCTGGATCAGGCGCAGCAAGATGTTTTCCACATCCTCCCCCACGTACCCCGCCTCGGTGAGCGAGGTAGCGTCGGAGATGCAGAACGGCACGTCCAGCATTCGCGCCAGCGTTTGGGCCAGCAGAGTCTTGCCACTGCCAGTAGGCCCGATCAGCAGAACATTGCTCTTGTCCAGTTCCACATCGGCGATTGCGCCGCCCGCATTGATGCGCTGATAGTGGTTGTAGACAGCCACCGAGAGCACACGCTTGGCCTTGTCCTGCCCGATGACGTAGCGATCGAGTTCGGCCTGAATTTCGCGCGGGGCGGGCACCCGCTCGACGCGAAAGTCCTTGCCGCGGGCGTTCTGCTGCTCGTGCAGGATGTCATAGCAGAGCTGCACGCACTCGTCGCAGATGTACACCCCGTCCGGCCCAGGGATGAGCTGACCGACCTCGTCAATCGAGCGGCGACAAAAGGAACACCGTTGCGGTCCGATCCGATA
>DAOTZZ010000178.1:0-36115 GCA_034433965.1 Anaerolineae bacterium | reverse complement strand
TGGCTCAACGAACTGGCCTTCGCGCCGGTGGACTATCAGCCAGCGGCCCCCGTGGACGAATGGTCGGGCGACCGGGGGGTGGGCGCGCTCTACTTCTCGCAACAGGCCGTGTTCCGGCTGGCCCCGCGTGTGGGGATCACCGTCCCTGGGGACGTGACCGATGCGGAGAAGCTCAAGTTCGTGCAGGAGAAGCTGGAAGCGGGTGACGCGGGCGCGGAGCAGGTCTGGCGGACGATTGGCGTCTATCTGGGCTACGCGCTGGCCCACTATGCCGACTTCTACGACTTCAAGCACGCGCTGATCCTGGGCCGCGTGACCTCCGGACGCGGCGGCCCGCTGATCCTGGACGAGGCCAACGCCGTGCTGCGCGGGGAGTTCCCCGACCTGGCCGCCCGCCTGCATATTCAGTTGCCGGACGAGAAAAGTCGCCGCGTGGGGCAGTCCATCGCCGCGGCCAGTCTGCCAGAGCTGAAGCCAGAGAGCGGGCAGTAGGGAATAGACGGCACGGTATGGCGGGTTCGCTGACCGCCCCCTGATCGCCGAAAACTGATTACTCACCAGGAGAGAACCCTATGAAATTCAAGCTTGCAAGTGCACAGATTTTTGTCCCCGACGGCCTGCCCGTCGCAGAAGCGCTGGCCCGCACCACCCATCTGGCCGTCTCTGCGCACCAGGACGACATCGAGATCATGGCCATGGACGGCGTGCTGCAGTGCTTTCAGCGCGACGACCGCTGGTTCACCGGCGTAGTCGTCACCAACGGGGCCGGCTCGCCGCGCACCGGCCTCTATGCGCACTATACCGACGAGCAGATGCAGGCCGTGCGCGTCAAGGAGCAGAAGAAAGCGGCCATGGTCGGCGAATATGCTGCGCAGATTCTGCTGGACTACCCCAGCAGCGCCATCAAGGACCGCGCCAACACCGATCCGATAGACGATCTGGAAGCCATCTTCCGCGCCGCTCGCCCGCAGGTGGTCTATACGCACAACCTGGCCGACAAGCACCCCACGCATGTAGGCGTGTCGGTCAAGGTCATCGCGGCGCTGCGCCGCCTGCCCGCCGAACTCCGCCCGACCAAAGTCTACGGCTGCGAGGTCTGGCGCGATCTGGACTGGTTGCTGGACGAGGACAAGGTCGCCTTCGACCTCTCGGCCCAGGAAAATTTGCAGATGGCGCTGCTGGGCATCTTCGACTCGCAGATCAGCGGCGGCAAGCGTTATGACCTGGCGACGATGGGGCGTCGTCGCGCGCACGCTACCTATCACGCTTCGCACGCCACCGATGTCACCACTGGCACGTCCTTTGCCATGGATTTGACTCCGCTCATCGCTGATCCCTCGCTGGACATCGCCGACTATGTGCAGGCGTTCATTGACCGCTTCGCGCAAAATGTGCGGCAACAGCTCAGTAGCCTGATCTGATCGGCCTTGCCGTCACCATCCCGCTGCACCGGGTGAGACAGCCAGACTTCGGAAGTTCGGGTGAGCTTCCGAAGTTTTGTTTGGGTAGGCGCAAGCCACTCGTGACCTGTAGTGCCGCGTGCTATAATCGCCACAGTACGGGTATGCGCCGTGGCGCTCATCCGGCTTCATCATCCCCCCTGGAGCGACTGCGGCGTTCAGTCTGAAGGATGTCTGCACACAATGGACTTTTCTCTGACCGAAGAACAACTCATGGCCCAGGAGATGGTGCGGGAACTTGCGCATGACAAGATTTACCCCACCCTCAAGGAATGGGATCGCAAACATCAACCTCATCCGGACGTGCTGCCCCTGCTGGCCGAAAATGGCGTGCTGGGCATCAACATCCCCGTCCGCTATGGCGGGCAGGGCTTCGACTACATCACCCTGGCGCTGGTCTGCGAGGAGCTGGAGCGCGTAGACGCCAGCCTGCGCGTGGTGATGTCGGTGCACGCGGGCCTCAATAGCCTGGCCCTGCTGCAATGGGGCACCGAGGAGCAGAAACAGCGTTTCCTGGTGCCACAGGCGCGCGGCGAGAAGATCGCCGGCTATGCCCTCACCGAAGCCGAAGCGGGCAGCGACCCGGCCAACCTGCGCAGCACCGCCCGCCGTGAAGGGGACGTGTATATCCTGAACGGCGAGAAAATGTGGATCAGCCTGGCCACGCTGGCCGACAACTTCATCGTCTTCGCCAAGACCGATCCGCACGCACAGCCGCGGCACAAAGGCATCACCGCCTTCATCATCACCCGCGACATGAAGGGCGTGAGCACCTACGACGAAAAGCACAAGCTGGGCGTGCGTGCCGGTTCGACGGGCGGCATCGTCATGCAGGACGTAGAGGTGCCCGTTGAGAATCGCCTGGGCGAAGAGGGCGAAGGGTTCTACATCGCCATGAGCTGCCTGGACAATGGGCGCTACACAGTGGCCGCGGGCGCGACCGGCTGCATTCGCGCCTGCCTGGAAGACAGCGTCAAATATGCCAAGGAACGGCATACCTTCGGCGTGCCGATTGCACAGCATCAGCTCATCAAGCAGAAGATCGCCTATATGCAGCAATGGTACGATGCGGCGAAATTGCTGGTGCTGCGCGCGGGCTGGCTGAAGAACCAGGGCATGCGCAACACGCGCGAGACGGCTGTCGCCAAGTGGTTCGCCACGGAGATGAGCGTCAAGGCCGCGCTGGAAGCGGTGCAGATTCACGGGGCCTACGGCTTCAGCGACGAATATGATGTGGAGCGCTACCTGCGCAACGCCAAGGGCGCGGTGATCTACGAAGGTTCCAGCGAGATTCAGCAACTGCTGCAGGCCGACTACGCGCTCGGTTATCGCCAGGACAGGCCGCTGCGCTGCGAGCCGGTGCCCTACGATCCGGAATACTGGCAGAGCGAGGCCTAGCGCAAGATCGACCGCTCATCACCCAACAGCCGTCTCTGCGGCTAGAAACCGTTCCCCAACGTTCTTGCTGAAAACTGACCGCTGACGGCTGAACGCTATTTAGAGCTTAAGGAGAGTGACCCTTGCATGTCGTAGTGCTGACCAAGATGGTCCCAGACACCGAAGCGACCGTGACCGTAGATGCGAGCGGACAGGTGCACTGGGGCGACAAGCTGGTCATCAACCCCTGGGACGAGTACGCCATCACCGAAGCCGTGCTGATCAAGGGTGCGCACAACGTCCAGGTGACCGTCATGACCGTCGGGCCAGAGGCGCACGCCGAAGCGCTCAAGCATGGGCTGGCCATTGGCTGCGATCAGGCGGTGCGCCTGTGGGACCCTGCCCTGGAAAAGCACGATAGCCTGGCCTACGCCACCGTCGTGGCCGCGGCCATCCGCAAGCTGGGCGACGTAGACCTGGTGATCTTCGGCAAGGAGATGTCCGACCTGGCGACTGAGCAACATATCTTCCAGACGGCGCGCAAGCTCGGCTGGAATCTGCTCGGCTTCGTCGCCAAGATCGAGGCGCTCGACTTCGCTGCCCGCACCATCCGCGTCCGGCGGATGGGCGATCATGGCGTGGAGATTGTCGCCAGCCGCCTGCCCGCGGTGATCAGCGTGCTCAAGGACATCAACGAACCCAAGTACCCGTCCTTCATCGGCATTCGTAAGGCGGCCAAGGCCGAGATTCCGGTCTGGGGATTGGCCGATCTGGGGTTGAGCGCTGCCGAGGTCGCGCCGCGCGTCCAGGTGCTGGGCTACCGTGAATTGCCCAAACGTGAAGGCTCGGCGGAGATCATCGAGGGCGCAACGGCCCAGGAGAAAGCCGAAAAGCTGGTCGCCCGCCTGCTGGAGGAGAAAATCCTATGAGCGCCAACGTCTTCGTGTGGATCGAACAACGCGACGGGCAGCCAGTCACCGCGTCGTGGGAAGCGCTGGGCGTGGCGCGGCAAGTGGCTGGCGCTGGGCGTGTGACAGCGCTGGTCTTCGGCGCGGGCGTTGACTCTATCGTCGCCCTGGCCTTCAGCTACGGGGCGGATGCGGTCATCCGGGCCGACGACGCTTCGCTGGCCCACTATCGTTTCGAGCCATACGTCGCGCTGCTGGCGCGGCTGGTACAGGCGCAGCAGCCGGACGTGATCCTGGCCGGCGCAACGATCGCCGGGCGCGAACTGCTGGCAGGGGCCGCCGCTGACCTCAACGCGCCGCTGCTCAACGACGTGACCGAACTCTCGCTGGAAAACGGCAAACTGCGCGCCGTGCGGCCCGTATTGGGTGGCAAGGTGCTGAGCGTCGAAGCTGTCACCGGTGATGGGCCACAGTTCGCCACGCTGCGGGCGCGCGCTTTCCCGATGCCGCAGGCGCAGGAAGGGCGTTCCGGAGAGGTGATCGCCGCCGAGCCGGCTTTGCCTGCCGACTCTATCGCCACACAGATCGAGCGCGTCGAGGCCAGCAGTGGCACGATCAGCCTGACCGACGCCAGCATCATCGTCTCCGGCGGGCGCGGCGTGGGCGGGCCGGAAGGCTTTGCCCCCATCCGCGAGCTGGCCCAGGTGTTGGGCGCGGCGGTCGGGGCCAGCCGCGCCGCAGTGGACGCGGGCTGGATTCCCTACGAGCACCAGGTGGGGCAGACGGGCAAGGTCGTCTCGCCCGACCTGTATATTGCCGTGGGCATTTCCGGCGCGATCCAGCATCAGGCAGGGATGCGCACGGCCAAGGTGATCGTCGCCGTCAACAAAGACCCCGAAGCGCCGATCTTCAAGCTGGCGCGTTACGGCATTGTGGGCGATCTGTTCGAAGTGTTGCCTGCCCTCACCGAAGCCTTTCGCAAGCGGCTGAAATAATACGCCGACCAGAAGTTGAGTGTGGCACAGGTCTCCCGGCTGTTGGGAGACCTGTGTTGTTTGCAGTGATCGGCACGGGTGACCTTCGGCGATTGACAGCCATGGGCTATAATCAGGGACAAAGCTGCGAGAAACGAGGACTCCCATGAGCACAGCTCCTGATACCCTCGAGATCAAGGTCGAAGCCACCTAATCCCTGTTTAGCCGACAGAATTTCCATCCAGCAACAGGAACACCCGAATGACTACCGAACCGCTCACCATGCTGTATCACAGGCGCATCGTCCTGGGCGTGACGGGCAGCATCGCCGTCTACAAGGCGGTTGACCTGGCCAGCAAGCTGACTCAGGCCGGTGCGCTGGTAGACGTGATCATGACCGAGGCGGCCCGTCGTTTCGTGGCACCGATCACCTTCGAGTCAGTCACGGGCCGCCCGGCCTATACCACCATGTGGGCCACAGCGGAGGGTGCCCTGCCCACGCATATCGCGCACGTCGGTTTGGGCGAAGGGGCCGATCTGCTGGTCATTGCGCCGATCACAGCGCACACCATCGCCCGCTTGGCGCATGGCCTGGCCGACGACCTGCTCGCCGTGACAACCCTGGCGGCGCGATGCCCCGTGCTGATCGCCCCCGCTATGGACGGCGGCATGTACGCGCACCCGGCCACGCAGGACAATTTGGCGACGCTGCGCGCGCGCGGCGTGATCGTCATCGAGCCGGAGGAGGGGCGCTTCGCCTCCGGGCTGATCGGCAAAGGCCGCTTGCCAGAGACACCGACGCTCATCGGGCATATCCGGCGGGTGCTGGGGCGCAGCGGTCCACTGGCCGGACGGCGCGTAGTAGTCACAGCGGGAGGCACACGCGAACCGCTCGATCCGGTGCGTGTGCTCACCAACCGTTCCAGCGGCAAGCAAGGGTATGCCCTGGCGCAGGCCGCGCTCGACGCGGGCGCGGACGTGACGCTGATCAGCACGGTGAGCGAACTGCCTGTCCCCGTGGGAGCCACCCTCGTGCCCGTAGAGACTGCCGCGCAGATGCGCGACGCCGTGCTGCAACACATCACCGGCGCGGACGCGCTGCTGATGGCCGCGGCGGTCGCCGACTACCGCCCCGCCGAAGTCGCCGCGCACAAGCTGAAGAAATCCGGCGCAGCCGCCGAGACGCGCAGCCTGACCCTCGTCCGCACGCCGGACATCCTTAGCGAAGTGAGTCAGCAGCGCCCGCACAGCGGCTGGCCGCGCGTGGTGGTGGGTTTCGCCGCCGAGAGCGAAGACCTGCTGCGCAACGCCCAGGAGAAACTGCAGCGCAAGGGACTCGACCTGATCGTCGCCAACGACATCACCGCGCCAGACGCTGGTTTCGCCGTGGATACCAACCGCGTCACTCTGCTCGACGCGCAGGGAGGCGTCGAGCCGTTGGAACTGACCAGCAAGGCGCGCGTCGCCGAGCAAGTCATCGCCCGCGTCGTCCGCCTGTTGAACGCCCGCGACTAGAAGCTGTGATGAACTTTTGCCCGGTCCCTCACCCCTCAATCCCCTCTCCCTCGCGACTGCGTCGCGGGGCGGGGGGACTGGCTGGCTCTCGCACAAGCGTTCCCCTTCTCCCCGCCCGCGTAAGAGAAAGGGCCGGGGGGTGAGGGCGAAAAGTGCATAACGCTCCCAGCTCAGGAACGCGGGTTGCGCTCGGCGATCAGGCGCAGACCATCGAGCGTCAGCCAGGGATCAACAGCGTCAAAGCACGTCGCCAGGGGGGCGAGCACTGTAGCATAGCCGCCCGTAGCGATGGTATACGCCTGACCCAACTCGGCGCGTATCCGCGCCACCAGCCCTTCTACCATCGCCACGTGCCCCACCACCAGGCCAGCCTGCATGGCGTGAACCGTATTGCGGGCGATGATCGAAGGCGGCGGAGCCAGCTCGATCTGCGGCAATTGCGCGGTGCGACGGACGAGGGCATCAGCCGTAGTGCCAAGGCCGGCGGCGATCACCGCACCGATCATCTCGCCCGGCTCGCGCACGATGGTGAAGCTGGTCGCCGTGCCAAAGTCAACCACGATACAATTGCTCCGGAAGCGTTCATAGGCAGCCACGGCGTCGGCGATGCGGTCGCTGCCCACGCTTTCGGGATGATCGGTGTTGATGCGGATGCCCGTGTTGATCCGCGCGCTGACCACTACTGGCGGGAAACCGGTGCGCCGGGCGACCATTTCGCACAGCCCCGCCGTGAGTGGTGGCACCACACTGCTGAGCACCGTCTGCTGGAACTGCTCCAGTTCCAGCCCCGCTTCGTTGAGGAAGGTGCGGAACATGACGGCATACTCATCTGGCAGGCGTTCGCGTACCGTCTGCACCCGCCAGTGATGCGTCCAGCGCTCGCCGTCGTGCACGCCGAAGACAATGGTGGTGTTGCCTACGTCAATGGCCAGCAACATGGCTGCGAGTTCCTGTTTCTGAGCGATTTTCCCATCTCCGCGCCGATTATAGGGCCTGCTGGGGAAAATGTGCGAAATCTGTGCGATAGTCTGGGTTTTTGTGACCAGTGTGGGAAAGTGAGGGAAATCATGATGGACAACCATACCCTGACCGCCATCGAAGGGCTGCGCGTTGGCCACGCGCACGACCTGAACGGCCTGACGGGCTGCACCGTCATCCTCTGTCCGCCCGGCACAGTCGGCGGCGTGGATCAGCGTGGCGGAGCGCCCGGCACGCGCGAGACCGATCTGCTGCGCCCCCTGCACCTGGTCGAGCACGTGCACGCGGTGTTGCTGGCCGGTGGTAGCGCCTACGGCCTGGACGCGGCCAGCGGAGTCATGCGCTGGCTGGAAGAACGTGGCGTCGGCTTCGACGTGGGCGTGGGCGTCGTGCCCATCGTGCCCGCCGCCATCCTCTTCGATCTCGACCTGGGCGACCCCGCCGCCCGCCCTGACGCGGCGATGGGCTACGCCGCGTGCCAGGCAGCCTCAACAGACCCTGTCGCCGAGGGATGCGTCGGTGCGGGCACGGGCGCGCAGGTGGGGCGTTTGCTGGGGCCAGCCTTCGCCTGCAAAGCCGGTCTGGGGAGCGCTGCTATGGAGATCGGCGACGGGCTGCGCGTGGCTGCGCTCTTTGTCGTCAACGCGCTGGGCGACGTGGTGGAGGAGGACGGGACGATCCTGGCCGGGACGCGGCAGCCGCCGGACGGAAAGCAGTTTGCCGGCGCGCTGAACGTGTTGCCCGCCCTGGCACGGATGACCGCCGCGAGCGCATCGAACACGGTCATCGGCGTGGTGGCAACCAACGCCGCCCTCAGCAAGGAGGAGATCAACAAGGTGGCGCAGATGGCGCACGATGGCCTGGCCCGTGCCATCCGTCCCGCCCATACCATGCTGGATGGCGACACCATCTTCGCCCTGGCAACGGGCAGCGCCGGACGCGCCAACGTCAGCGTGATCGGCGCGTTCGCCGCCGAGGTGACGGCACAGGCCATCCGCCGGGCGGCCCGCGCGGCGACGCCTCTCGGCGGGCTGCCGGATGGTGCGTCGGTTGGCGCGGGCTGAGCGGGATCATAGCGGGTGACAGATATACGTCATCAGAATTTGCGCCGAAGGAGGGCGATCATCTAAGCTACACATGATGCGACTCAACCGCCGGGGGTCTGAACCATGCCCACCCTGTTGCCGACTCTGCTCGACTACGACCTGGATCTGCTGACGATCATCGCGCGGCGCTGGGATGTTGACCTGGAAGCGCTCGACAAACGCGAAGCGGCTCAGGTGCTGGCGGAAGCCATGCTCGACCCCGACCGCGCCGCCGCCGAATGGGGCCGCCTGAACGACGCCGAACGCGGCGTGCTGCAGACGTTGCTCGGTGCGCGCGAACATAAGATGCCCGAAGCGCAGTTCGCCCGGCTCTTTGGCACCATCCGCGAGTTGCGCGAGTTCGGCCCGGCGGGGCGCGAGCGCGAGAAGCCGCATCTGCAACCGGCCAATGTCGCCGAAGCCCTGTTCTATCGCGGGCTGATCGCCGTCGCCTTCGATCAGGGGCGCAGCGGCGTACAATACTTCGTCTACGTGCCGTCCGATCTGGCCGACGCCCTGCCGGCGCACGAGACCGGCTTCGACCTGAGCGCCGGGCCAGAACCCACCTGGCCCACCGACGATGACCTGACGCCTCAGCAGATCACACCGGCCACCACCACGCTGGTAGACGACCTGACCACGTTGCTGGCCTACCTGCAGGTACAACGCATCCCCGCCAGCGACGAGGCTCTGGCCGCGCTGAGCGAGGCACTTATCCCCTTCTGGCTGGGTGCACACAATCCGGCGTCGCTGGCGCTGATGATCGGCCTGGCGCTGAGCGCGGGACTGGTCGCGGAAGAGGGCGGCCTGCTCAAGCCCGTTCCGGCGACAGCGCGGCGCTGGTTGGAAGACACCCGTCCGCGGCAGGTGCGCGCCCTGGCCGAAGCCTGGCGCAGCACGTCCCTGTTCAACGAGCTGTGGTATACCCCCGGCCTGGTCCCAGAGCCGACCGGCTGGCAGAATGATCCCCTGCTGGCCCGGCAGATTGTGCTCACCTTCCTGGAAATGGTACCGGCGGGCTGGTGGCCGGTAGACGAGTTGATCGCGCTGGTCAAGGAAGAGGAACCGGATTTTCAGCGTCCGGCAGGCGACTACGATAGCTGGTATATCCGCGACGCAACCAGCGGCGACTATCTGCGCGGCTTCGAGAGCTGGGATCGGGTGGACGGGGCGGTGCTGCGCTTCATCCTGACCGGGCCGATGCACTGGCTGGGCCTGATCGACCTGGGCGATGGCGGCGCACTGTGTCGCCTGACGCCCTACGGGCGAGCGCTATGCGGTAGCGCCGACTGGCCCGACCCACCAGAAGAACGCCCTCCGCTCACCGTGCAACCGGATGGCACGGCCCTGGCCCCGCGCACGCTCAGCCGCTACGAGCGCTTCCAACTGGCGCGCATCACCGAGTGGGAAGCGGCGGGCGATCCCTACCGCTACCGGCTGACGCCGACGGGGCTGCGTCGCGCCGCCGAGCAGGACGTACCCGTCAGCGCCATCCGCGCCTTCTTGCGGCGGACGACCAACGACCATGTGCCGCCCCCCGTCCTGAAGCTGCTTGAGCAGTGGGAGCAGGGCCAAGACGCCGAAGCCTGGCTGGAACGCGCGGTTGTCCTGCGCACCAGCAAGCCCGACCTGCTGCAAACGATCTACGACACCCCCGAACTGCGCCGTTTCCTGGGCGCACAGCTCGGCCCTACGGCAGTGGTGGTGCGCAGCGGGCAGGAGCAGGCCCTGCTGACGGCCCTCCAGGAACGCGGCATTCCGGCTGAATTCGATGACTAGCAGGCTCGCCCCGCCTCACTGTGTGCTGTTGCAGAATCTACAGGCGACGTTCGCCCGTCTGTGGCCGGACGACGCCCCGGCGCTGGCGGTGCGCGCACCGGGACGGGCCAATTTGCTGGGCGGACACGTGGATATGCACGGCGGCCTGGTGATCAACGTCGCGCTGGATCGCGGGGTGTGGCTGGTGGCTGCACCTGTCGCGGACGATGTCAGCACGCTCTACGCCGCCGACCTCGACGCCCGCATCACCCTCTCTCATGATCTGCCGAGTCTGGCCGCGCGGAGGGACGCAACGGGCATGCCGTTACCGGACTGGGCGCGCTACCCTGCCGCCGTGCTCTGGGCGCTGCATCAGCACGGCCTGGCGGTCCCTGGCCTGCGGGGAGTCTTCGCCGGAGACCTGCCCATCGGTGCCGGACTGAGTTCGTCGGCGGCGCTGGAAGTCGCCCTGGCGATGGCGTGGTCGGCACGGAGCAATTGGGCGCTTGCGCCAGCCGAGCTGGCTGCCCTGACGCAGCAGGCAGAGCGCGAGTACCTGGGCCTGGGCATCGGCATCCAGGATCAATTCACTGCTCTGCACGCGCGCCAGGGGAACGCGCTGTGGCTGGATTGCCGCAGCCTGGAGCACAAGCACATCCCTTTGCCCGAAGCCGTTACTGTCGTGATTTGCGACACCAACACACGCCGCGTACTGACCGGGTCAGGATACGGTCACCGCGCCCGTGACGCGCACGAAGCCGCCCGCGTGATCCAGGGGCGCGATCCTGCTGTGCGCTCTCTGCGCGACGTGACGCCCGAACGGCTGGAGGAGCACCGACTCGTGCTCAGTGAGGCCCAGTACCGCCGCGCCAGGCACGTGGTGAGCGAGATCGCGCGGGTGCAGCGGGCCGCTACAATGCTGCGGCAAGGCGATGTGGAGACCTTCGGGGCGCTGATGAACGAATCCTACCGCAGCGCCCGCGACGACTACGGCAGCAGTTCGCCCGCGCTGGACGCCATGTGGACGGCGACGACGGCGCAGCCCGGCTGCTACGGCGCGCGCTACAGCGGCGGCGGGGAAGCGGGCGCGGTCGTCGCGCTGGTGGCGAGCGAGCGGGTACCGGACTTCGTAGCAGGTGCGGCGGTAGTTTATGAGCACCTGACGGGTCACCAGGGGACATTCTTCCCCGTGCATCCCGCGACGAGGGCGGAGGTGTACGAATGCCTGTGAGATCCCACTTCGCACATTCCGGAAGTGCTAATTCCTACGCCTCTATCTGGCAGCGCTTCTGCCGTCTACGCTGGACACAGGATAGCCTGGCCGAGGAACGGCGCGGCTGGCGGCGCTGGTTGCTCAGCCCGGTAGTGGCGTTCATTGTTCCCATAGACGATGCAGCAGTGCTGGCGCAGCTACAGAGCTGGCAAAGCGCCCTGTCCCCCTGGCTGGCTTACACGCCGCAACCCGCCGACCGTCTGCACATCACCCTGCACATTGCAGGTCGGCTCAGCCCATGGCCCTGGTTGCCGTTGCCGAATTTCTGGCGACGGCGCGATCTGGAACGGCTGGCTGAGGGGGTGGAATCGCTGGTGCGAGAGATGGGGGTTTTTGCCGTGGGTATTGGCCCGTTGAACGCCTTCTCTAACGCGCTGTTCGCCGAAGTACAGGACGAGACCGATTGTCTGCGCGCCTTGCGCACCGGTCTGCGACGCACCCTGCCCCGCCGCGCCCGTCCACCGCTGCGCTGGCCCTTCGTGCCTCATGTGACCCTGGGCTACTGGGGACGTCAGCCCACCGGCCCGTTGATCGCCGCGCTGACTCCTTTCCGAAGCGTCCAGCCTGTGCCGTTGCGCGTGGAGAGGGTGCGCCTTACCATCTACGCCATGAATGACGGGCCATCGCGCGTTGACCTGTTGCGCACCGCCCGCGAAGAAATCATCGCCGAATTTGTCCTGAAGCCGTGACTGCGAGCGTCCCCCTGGCGACAGACTATGACCGAGACACCCCCCACCGCTTCCGCACGACACGCCAGCCCCGCCCGCATCTGGGCCGGGCGACTGGCCGGTATCACCTTCGGATTGCTGCTGGCCTGGCTGCTCCTTGAGGTGCTGATCCGCCTGCTGTTCTTCTCGTTGCCGCCGCGCCTGCAACTGGTGCTGCAGCACGTGCACAAGACTCCCTTTGCCGACGCCCGCCTGCTGCCTGACCCAATCTGGCAGCCGGACGTTGACTACCTGACCATCACGCGCCCGGTGCACAACCGTGTGCAGTTCGGCAGCGCCGAGGTGCGCTTTACCGTCAGCACGGAAACGCTATGGGGATCGCGCCTGGCCTTCCGCACCCGCCAGGAACTGGTAGACCGCCATGTGGATGGTGTGGCAGTAGGCGACTCATTCACCTTCTGCTTCACCGATGACGACGAATGCTGGGTACAGCGCCTGTCGCAGATCACCGGTCTCAACCTCATCAACCTGGGCATCACCAGCACTGGCTCACTGAGCCATGCCCGCGTGCTGGCCGACTTCGGGATGCCGCTCAAGCCGCCGCTGGTGATCTGGCAATGGTTTGGCAACGACGCCAACGAGGATTACGGTCTGGCGGCGCTGCGCGGCGAAACAGAGGTGCAGTCCACCAACCCCGCCCCACCCCCACCGAAGCGTACCTGGTGGGACGAACACTCGGCGCTGTACGTGCTGCTCAAGCTCTACCTGGGGCGGCAGGAGGAGTTCGACGCCACGTTGCAGTTCCACGCTCCCCTCTATGCCGAACAGGGAGACGTGCGGCTGGCTTTCGGCGAACCCTACTTGTTGAATGCTCTCGACATGACGCAGCCGCATAACCTGGATGGCTGGGCACGCGGTCAGGCAGCCATGCGTCAGGCGCGGGACATGGTGGCCAGCTATGGCGGGCGGTTGGTGATCCTGCTGATGCCCACTAAGGAGCAGGTCTACCGGCACCTCAGCGAGCCATTGCTGGGCGCGGACAAATTGGCCGTGCTGGATACGCCCTACCAGATGATGCGCGACTTCTGTGTGGCGGAGGGGATGACCTGTCTCGACCCGTTGCCGGAATTGCAGGCACATGCGCTGGCCGGCGAGCAACTCTACTACACGACCGACATGCACCTCAACGCGCGCGGCAACGAAGTGCTGGCGCAATGGCTGGCAGCGTGGGTGGAAAAGTAGGAATTTAGGACAGAATTTAGTTTTGATCTCAGAAAGATTTTGGTATCTGCAAACACTCTAGCGTCCGTCATCGTCATACCAGTCTTTGCGGCGCGGTGACGGTTCTTCTTTGACGGCCTGGTTTATCTGTGCGGCTCGCAGCATCTGCAGCCTGTCGTCCGCCGTCAACCGCTGTTGCCCGGCGCGTTCTCGCAAGCGGCGCATCAGGTCCTGACGCTGTTCGTCTGAAAGTTGCTCGATCAGTGCCACCAGAGTTTCGTAGGAAATCGTCAATTGCACTGCCGCCAGCGCTGTTTTCCTCAACAGAACATGATTCAACGACAATTATAGCTCAGCCTGTTCTCACCTCCGCCTCCTGCGCGATCGTCGTCAGCGGCCACAGCGGGCGCACATCCATATCGAGATCATCGCGGAAACCCCGCTCGTAGCGGAAATAGCCCGCTGAGGCGATCATCGCCGCATTGTCCACGCACAGCTTGAGCGGCGGATAATACACCGGCAACGGACTGCGCGCGCTCATGGTAGCCCGCAATGGTGCGTTGGCGCTCACCCCGCCCGCCATCCAGATTTCCGTCGCGCCGTACGCCGTCGCCGCCTGAATGGTCTTTTCTACCAGGATGTCCACCACTGCCGCCTGGAAACTGGCAGCTACGTCGGCCACGTTTACCCCTGGGCGCAGTTGATCGGGTGTCAGGCTCTCGGCTTTGGGCGGGCGCTTGCCACTGTGAGGCTCCTGCACAGCGCGCAACACCGCCGTCTTGAGGCCGGAAAAACTGAAGTCATACCCTTCGCCACGCAGGGCGCGCGGGAAGTCGTAGGCGGTCGGGTCGCCGCTCTCGGCAGCACGCTGAATAGCTGGCCCTCCTGGATAGGGCAGGCCCAGCAGCCGCGCTACCTTGTCAAAGGCTTCGCCCGCAGCGTCGTCAATGGTCGTGCCCAGTTGTCGGTACTCACCGTGCCCGCTGATCAGCACGATCTCGCTGTGCCCGCCGGACACGATCAAGCAGACGACAGGGAATTGCACCGGCGACTCGCGCTCGATCAGCCACAGCGAGTACACGTGCCCTTCCAGGTGATTCACGCCGACCAGCGGCAACCCGCTCGCCAGCGCCAATCCCTTGGCAAAGTTCACACCGACCAGCAGCGATCCGGCCAGGCCAGGGCCGCGCGTCACAGCGATGGCCTCGATGTCGGCGAGCGTCACGCCCGCATCGCGCAGGCTTTGTTCCACCACCGGCGCGATAGCCTCGATATGCGCCCGCGACGCTACCTCTGGAAACACGCCACCATACCGTGCGTGCAGATCGATCTGCGAGGCGACGACGTTGGAGTGAATGCGCACGCCGTCTTCGATTACCGCCGCCCCGGTTTCGTCACAGGATGTCTCGATGCCCAGAATCAGTGTCATGGTTCCTCGCGAGTCAACAGTCATGAGTTCTTTAGTCGGCAGTCCGGAGTCAAGGGTGAGTAGGAAAGGCAGAGACGACGCGCTCAGTGCAATGCCCGCTGGGACGCGCTTTGCCTTTCATCACTCCCAACTCCGAACTCACGACTCTAAACTGATAACCAGATCATACGGCACAGCGGTCAGTTTTTCCAACTCACCCGCCTCGTTGAGACAGACGGTATCCTCAATACGCACCCCAAAGCCGCGATCAGGGTAGTACAGCCCCGGCTCGACGGTGAAAACGTTGCCGGGTTGCAGCGTGTAGCGATGACTGAACGTGGGGAAGTACGGTGCTTCGTGCACGTTCAGGCCGATCCCATGCGCCAGCGAATGCGTGTAGCCGTCGGTGGTCGCGGGCGTGTGCAGCACTGTCGGGTGACCCGCCGCTTCGAAAAGTTCGCACACCATGCGCTGCACGGCGCTGGTCGAAACGCCCGGCGCACACATAGCCTGCGCCCGCCGGAAAGCTTCCATCACCGTCTCGTAGACGGCCTGTACCTCCGGCGGCGCATAGCCCAGGCACCAGGTGCGCGTCATGTCGTGAAAGTAACCGCCGGGTTCGCGCGGAAACAAATCGAAGACGATCGCCGCGCCCAGCCGCAGCGGTTCGTCGTCCGCCCCCTTGCTATGTGGGATGGCGGCATCGCGTCCCTGCGCGAAGATCATGCCCTCGGAATCGACCAGCCCTTCGGCGAAGAGCAGACCGCGCACATGCCGTTTGACATCGCCGATGCGCAACGGCTGTCCGTCTACCCCCACCACGATACCATCAGCCGCACGATGGGAGGCCAGCCAGTCGCGCGTCGCGCAGGCGACAGCGCTGGTGCGACGGGCAACGTCGCGCAGGCGGGTCAACTCAGTGGGGTCTTTGGTCTCGTAGGCGCGGTCGAAGATCGTGTCGCGCGCTTCCTCGGTGACGAAGTGAACGCGGTCGCTCAGGGTCTTTTCCAGGATACGCACCGTGCGCAGGGCGTTGTTGAGATCGGAGACGCCGTAGATTCCAACGCGCCCCCCTACCCCGAATTCCTCGAAAATGCGGCCGTACCACATCGAGGTGATCGCGTCGCGGTCGTCGCGGTGGATACGGGCCAGTTCGCTATAGCCAAAATCGTCGTACAGGTAAACCATCAGGCCGCTGCGAGCAGCTTCGTCGCGCTCCATGCTGTTGACGATCAGCACGGGCGGTTCACCGCAACGCTTGAGCACCAGGCCGCTGTGCTGCGCCCCGTTACTCAGGTAGGCGCGGTAGGGGTCTTCGTTTTCGCCAGGCAGAATCAGCAGCGCGTCAATAGAACGCTCTGCCATCAGCCGATCCAGGTCGGATTTCATGAGAACCGTCCTTGTAGACACAGGAGTCACCAGGCACGTGCTTTGCCTGTCTGCCGGGAATCACGGCTCGGCAGGGCCGCCCTCGCGCAGGTGCAGGAACCACTCAATAACGACCAGGCTCAGCGCCAGAATCAGGGCGATGACCGGATTCAGCACGCGCGGAATCTGAAGCCAGGCACAAGCGACCACGAACAGCCCCACCCAGATGCTCTGACGCAGCACTACGCCAGTGGCCGGGCCGGACCGTGCAAAGCGGGCGTTGAGAAAGCGCACGAACGGCAGCACAGTGCCCGTCACGGCCAGGTACAGGAACACGAAGAACAGCCAGCGCGGGAACGCAGTTGGCAGGGTTGTGGTGATCAACAGCCACAGCCCCACCCAACCGGTCACCGCCATGACCATCGCGGCGACAATCAGCCCGGCCTGATCGGGCGCAACGCCAGAGGAATGAGAAGGTTGGTAGTCACTCATGATAACGATTATAGCCGCGCGAGCGGGCACGGGCCAGATGATGTTGCCGCTACTCTCTATGGTATAATGCGAGGGCTGGCGTGACTGCGCCAGACGACACTGGCAATCTATCACCTACTAACGCTCATGGCTATTCTCAGCGCAAGTAATCTCGCCAAATCCTTCGGAGCCAAAGACATCTTCAGCGGCGTCTCGGTCGAAATTCCGCACGGCGCGAAGATCGCCCTGGTCGGCGCAAACGGCATCGGCAAGACGACGTTGCTCGAAGTGTTGATCGGGCGGCAGGAACCCTCAGCAGGGACGGTCAGCCATATGAAGGGACTGACCATCGGCTACCTGCCGCAGCGTCCACAACTGAGCAGCGAGCGCACCCTGTGGGACGAGATGATGACCGCCTTCGCCGATCTGCGCGCCCGCGAAGCCCGCCTGGCCACTCTGGCCGAGCAGATGAGCGATCCGACCCGCCCCGATCTCGCCGAACTGCTGGAGCGCTATGGGCGCGAAGAGCATCAGTTCGAGCTGGACGGCGGCTACACCTACGAGACGCGAGCGCGGCAGGTGCTGCAGGGGTTGGGCTTCGAACCGGAAGATTTCGCCAAGCCGCTGACGCACCTTTCTGGTGGGCAGCAGACGCGCGCCCTGCTGGCGCGGTTGCTGCTGGAAGCGCCCGACCTGCTGGTGCTCGACGAACCGACCAATCACCTGGATATCAACGCCATCGAGTGGCTGGAAAGTTTTCTGAAAACCTGGGCGGGGGCGCTGCTGCTGGTCAGTCACGACCGCTATTTCATGGACAGCGTGGTGAGCACCATTTGGGAAATGGAATGGGGGCGCATCGAAGTCTACCGCGGCAACTACAGCCATTACGTGCAGCAACGCCAGGAGCGGCACGAACGGCTGCGCAAAGAATATGAGGCGCAGCAGGAATTCATCGCCAAAGAGGAAGAATACATTCGCCGCAATATCGCCGGTCAGAACACCGCCCAGGCCAAAGGGCGCCTGCGTCGCCTGGAACGTCTGAAGCGCGATGGCCTGATCGCCCGCCCCCGGCAGCGTCATCACATTCACCTGAACCTCACGGCCAACCTGCGCAGCGGCGACAAAGTGCTCATGACACGCGGACTGGTGGTGGGCTATCACCGCGACCGTCCGCTGGTCACCGTGCCGGACATCACGCTCTACCGCGGCGAGGTGGCTGCCCTGATCGGACCGAACGGCGTGGGTAAGACAACGCTGCTCAAAACGCTGCTGCGTGAGATACCCCCATTGGCGGGGAGCGCCTGGCTGGGCGCGTCGGTACATCCGGGCTACTTTGCCCAGGCTCATGAAGGGCTGAATCCAGATAACAGCGTGCTGGACGAACTGCTCACCGTGCGCATGTTGCCGCTGAGCGAGGCGCGCAACTATCTGGCAGCGTTCCTATTCACCGGCGACGACGTGTTCCGCCCGGTGAGCACGCTCAGCGGGGGGGAACGCGGGCGGCTGGCGCTGGCCAAGCTGGCCCTGGCCGGGGCGAACTTCCTGCTGCTCGATGAGCCGACCAATCACCTGGACATCGAGAGCCAGGAGATTCTGCAAGACGTGCTGGCCCAGTACAACGGCACGATTCTGCTGGTGAGCCACGATCGTTACTTGATTGACGCGCTGGCCACGCAGGTATGGGACCTGCAGCCGGAGGGCATGACGCTCTTCGAAGGCCCATACCGTGAATACGTGGCTGCCCGTGAGGCCGCGCGCGCCGCGGCCCAGGAGACAACATCCCCTCCTCCCCCGAAAGCGCGCCCCGCTGCTTCGTCTGTGCCACGTAATATGTCTGGGCTGTCGCCTTTCCAGCGGCAGAAACGCCTGGCCGAACTGGAACAGCAGATCGCGCAGCTCGAAGCGGAACTGGACGCGCTGCACGATGCGCTGGGCGAGGCCAGTCTACGCGGCGCGGTAGAGCGCGTGCGTGACCTGGGCGAACGCTATGCGGCGACCGAGTCGGCGCTGGATCGCGCGTTGCAGGAATGGGAGACGCTGGCGGAATAGGACTGCTACCTGAGTTTCGGCGCGGTTGATCGAAATTGGCGGGCGGGCTACAATGAGCGCATCAGCCCGACAGCACCAGGTGGAGGGATGGCCGTGGGGCGCTGGAAAGACAAATATGTGATCGGCCTGACCGGCAACATTGCCATGGGCAAGAGCCTGGTTCGCCGGATGTTGGAACATCTCGGCGCGTATACCATTGACGCCGACGCGCTGGTACACCAGGCCATGGCCCCCGGCGCTCCGGCCTATAAGCCTGTGGTGCTCACCTTTGGCACGTGGATTCTCGACGACGAGAAGCGCATTGACCGCTCGCGGTTGGGAGCCATCGCCTTTGCCCATCCCGAAGCCATGCGTCGCCTGGAGGCGATCACTCACCCCATCGTTGAGCGGGCCATAGACACGCTGATCGCGCGCAACCCGCGCCGTTTCGTCGTCATCGAAGCGATCAAACTCATCGAAAGCCCCATCGCCAACTGGGTGGATACCATCTGGGTGGTCAATGCCTCCGAAGAGACGCAGGTCGCGCGGCTGATCAAGCGTGGGCTGACGCGCCAGGAAGCCCTGAAGCGCATCCGCGCCCAGAACCCGCAAGCCGACAAGCTGGCCCGCGCACATGTGGTGATTGACAACAACGGCACGCCCGAAGAAACCTGGGCGCAGGTGCGCTCGGCCTGGTCGCAGATTGCGGGGGCAGCGCGCGCCGAAGCGCAGCAGACCGCCCCGCAGCGTGTGGAGATAGGTGGAGCGCGCGCGGACGGCAGCGCGACCGTCGCTGTCAACATTGTGCGCGGCACACCGCACAATGCCGCGCAGATCGCCGACCTGATCTTCCGTCACACGGGCAGGCGGCTGACGCGCGACGAAGTGCTGATCCAATTCGGGCAGAAGTCCTATCTGCTGGCGATGGAGGGCGACACGCCGATCGCGCTGATTGGCTTCCTGGTGGAGAACCTGGTCACGCGCGTGGACGAATTGCTGGTGCTCGACGGCAGGCCCATCGCGCCCATCACCACGGCGCTGATCGAGGCGGTAGAGCGCGCCTCGCGCGAACTGGAAAGCGAGGTCGGCTATGTTTTCCTGCCGCCGGGGACGCCTCCGGCCATGATCCAGGCTCTGCGGGCACAGGGCTATGAAGCGCAGACCCTGGAAGCGATCACGGTGCCGGCGTGGCGCGAAGCCGTGCGCGAAGCGCGGCCTGACTCGTCCTACGCTATCTTCGGTAAGCGGCTGCGGGCCAAACGGGTGCTGAAACCCCTGTAGATTACGGTAAGGTCTGGCCTGAGCTTTGTTCGGTATGGGGTGAGACTATGGTAGACCGTCTGAAGAAACAACCGGGCCTGGGGACGCTCATCCGCCTGGTCGAAAGCTGGCCACGCCTGAGCGCGTGGATCGTGCTCTCGGTGGGCTGCATCGCGCTGCTGATCTACGAGGCGCGCGACGTGGGCCTGACCGCCGGTAACTGGGCCGCGCTGATCATTGCGACGGTGCTGGTCGCCGGTCTGTGCATCTGGATTGTGAGCTGGGAAGACGAAGACGAGCAAGAGCCGTCCGATCAGCGCAGCACCTGATTTTCTCCGCTGACAGGCAGGCAAAGCTCGCCCCTGGTGGCGGGCTTTGTGCTTTTCGGGAGAAAGATTCATCACGGAGCACAGAGGACGCAGAGGAAGACACAGAGAGTCTCTGATTTACCTCTGTGTTCTATGAGACCTGGCGGTCTGGCCGATTTTCTCCCCGTGTTTCATGTTTTGTCCGGCCCGCAGAATGGGCTATGCTAGGGGAGTATTCGTACACAGGCGCAGGCGCGTTGGCGCGTCTTTGAACGGCGAAAGGGGACGCTACGATGGACATCAAACTGAGCCTCGTTACCATCGAAAAACCAGAAGCGATCAACTTCATCCTGGGCCAGAGTCACTTCATCAAGACCGTAGAAGACATGCACGAGGCGTTGGTAACCGCCGTGCCGGGCATCAAGTTCGGCCTGGCCTTTTGCGAGGCATCGGGCGCGTGCCTGATTCGTCACACGGGCACCGACGAGGCCATGAAAGCGCTCGCCATCCAGAACGCGCAGAAACTCGCTGCCGGTCATAGCTTCATCCTGTTCCTGGGCGAGGGTTTCTATCCGGTCAATGTGCTCAAGACGGTGCAGGCCGTGCCGGAAGTGGTGCGCATCTTCTGCGCGACTGCCAATCCCACGCAGGTGATCGTCGCCGAGACGGAACAGGGGCGCGGCATTCTGGGCGTGATTGATGGCTTTGCCAGCAAGGGCGTCGAGGATGAGGAAGGCATCGCCTGGCGCAAAAACTTCCTGCGCATGATCGGGTATAAGCTGGGGTAAATCTCCCACCCTCTCCCATTCGAGGAGTTTTCAGATCGCCATGCCCTACCATACTGAAGCATTCAACCAGTATATTGAAACGCACCGCGAGCGTTTTCTCGCGGAGTTCGGTCAGTTCATTGCGCAGCCCAGCGTTGCCGCTGATGGGCGTGGCATTCGCGAGATGGCCGCCCTGGTTGCGGAGCGCCTGCGGGCGCTTGGCGCGGAGGTCACCCTCTTTCCCACGCCCGGTTCGCCGGTTGTCTATGCGGAGCTTGGCCCTCGTGACGCCGCCCGCACCCTGCTGATCTACAACCACTACGACGTGCAGCCCGAAGACCCGCTCGACCTGTGGGAAACACCCCCCTTCGAGATGGTCATCCGCGACGGGATCATCTACGGGCGCGGCACGTCCGACGACAAGGGCGAACTGCTCTCGCGCATTCAGGCGATTGAGGCATGGCTGGCCACGCAGGGCGAATTGCCGGTGCGCATCAAATGGGTTGTTGAGGGCGAGGAAGAAACTGGCTCGAATCACCTGGAAGAATGGGTGGACGCACACCGCGATCTGCTGGCCGCCGACGGTTTGCTGTGGGAAGGCGGCGGCTACGACGAGGCGGGCCGCCCCACCTTCGGACTGGGCGGCAAAGGCCTGGCCTATTTCGAGCTGCGTTGCAAAGGGCCGAGCCACGATCTGCACTCGGCCTTCGCGCCGATGGTCGTCAACCCGGCGTGGCGGTTGGTCTGGGCGCTGAGCACGCTCAAAGCGCCCGACGACACGATCACCCTGGACGGCTACCTGGAGCATGTCCGCCCGCTGACCGACGAGGAATGGGCACGCATTGATGCCGTGCCGCTGGAGTTCGAGGCGATGCGGCGGCGCTGGGGCCTGGAGCGCTGGCTGAACGATATGAGCGATCACGAAGCGCGGCGGCGTTACCTGAGCGCGCCGACCATCACCATCTGCGGCTTTCACTCCGGCTATGGCGGCGCGGGGTCGAAGACAGTGCTACCCGCCGAAGCCGTCGCCAAACTGGACTTTCGGCTGGTGGACGGCCTGACCGTCGAACTGGCCCGTCGCCTGCTGCGCGAACACCTCGACCGGCGCGGCTTCAGCGACATTGAGATCATTGACCTGGGCGGCGAGGAATTTGCCGCCTCACCGCCGGGTAGCCTGGTGGAACGCGCCGCCATCGCCGCCAGCCAGGAGACCTGGAGCAAGACACCGGTGATCTTCCCCTGGTATGCGGGCAGCGGGCCGCTGTATCCGCTGAGCACCAGGCTGGGCATTCCGGTCATCTTCGCCGGAGCGACGTGGCACCCCAACGCGCGCGCTCACTCGCCCAACGAGAACATCCTGGTGCGCGATTATTTCGACTCGATGCGCTTCACGGCGGCATTCATCGCGCAGTTCGCAGCGTTGGAAAGCTGAGCCAGGATCGGGTACACTCTGCCCATTGTTCACGTAACCAAGCGAGGTAAGCGTATGGCCAAGCAATATGGTTCGCCGCCAGAGATGCTCATCAATCCGGACAGGCAGTACACGGCTACGTTCAAGACGGAACGCGGCGACATCGTCGTCGAACTCTTCGCCCAGCAGGCCCCGCTGACAGTCAACAACTTCGTCTTCCTGGCCCGCGAAGGCTACTACGACAACACGACCTTTCACCGCGTGATCCGCGGCTTCATGGCGCAGGGCGGCGATCCCACTGGCACCGGTCGGGGCGGCCCCGGCTACCGTTTCAACGACGAGCCGGGCGCGCTGGCGCTCAAACACGATGGCCCTGGCATCCTGAGCATGGCGAATGCAGGCCCGAACACCAACGGTAGTCAGTTCTTCATTACGCATGTGGCGACGCCTCATCTGGACGGCAAGCACGCTGTCTTCGGAAGGGTGAAAGATCAGGCCAGCCTGGACGTGCTGCTGCAAATCCGCGAGCGCGATCCCATGCGCGACCCGCAGCCGGGCGACATGCTCTACACGGTGGAAATCACCGAGGCGTAGTTCTGTCCTTCTGCACAGCGAACGCCCCCGCTTTCATGGGGGCGTTTTCTTGGGCGCGCGATAGCCAGGATTGAACCACAAAGACTTAAGAGGGCGCAAAGGAAAGAGCGGGAGCATCTCTGTGTCTTTCTCTGCGCCCTCTGGGCCCCTGTGGCAAAGCCTTCCCCCTGAAGGCACTCAGCCCGGATTCTCCCTGTAAAGTTCGGGCGCGGCACTGTATACTGGGCGTTCTGCAGGGCACTCTGTTGCATCCTGTGCGGGAAAAGACCATGCGCACACTGGTACACGACATTGGCCGCGACACACGCTGGGTGATGTGGTCCTACGCGCTGTGGGGCGTGGGCGAAGGGCTGTGGATGTTCATCCAGCCGCTCTATATCAAGTCGTTGGGAGCCACGCCCGACCAGGCCGGTTTCGTGATCGGCCTGTGGGGGCTGGGACGCCTGTTGTTTGTGTTGCCAGCGGGCATCCTGGCCGATCGCCTTGGTGCGCGCCGCCTGATGGTGCCTGGCTGGTACCTGGGACTGGCCGGGGTGCTGATCATGGCGCTGGCTCCAGACTGGCGCTGGGCCGCGCCCGGCTACCTGATCTACGGCTTCTCCGCTGCGGCTATCCCCGCTACCAATCTGTATATCACGCAGTCGGCCCGCTACGATCCCACACGCCGTCCTGAAGTGCCCTTGCAGGCGGCGCTGACGCTGATGTGGGCGGCCTATTCGCTGGGCCTGGTGATCACTCCGAGCATCGGCGGATGGATCGGGGAGCAGATCGGGCTGCGCTCGGTGTATCTGATCAGCACGGGCTGGTTCGTGCTCAGCACGGTTGCCATCGTCCGCACCAGTCCCTACCCTGTCCCACCGCGCCCCGCTGACGGCTACGACTACCGCGGTCTGCTGCGCCGCACGCCGGTGATGGGGGCGCTGCTGGTGCTCACGCTTGGCTTCGTGGCGCTCCTTACCGGACAGACGCTCTCATCACAGTACCTGGAAGAGGCGCGCGGCTTCTCGCGGGCGGCGATCGGGCTGTTCGGTTCGCTGAGCGCCCTGGGCACGACGGTCTTCAGCCTGGCTCTGGGGCGACTGAGTTCGTGGCGCGGTTTCTTCGCCAGCCTGGTGCTGGTCTTTGGCGCGTTCGGGTTGCTGCTGGTCACCAGCAGCCCGCCCCTGGTTGCGCTGGCGGTGTTCCTGCTCGGCGCACACTACACTGCCCGCCCCCTTGCTGCCAGTGTAATCGGCGAGCGCACGCCCGCCCATCAGCACGGCATTGCCTATGCTCTGGTAGATACCGCCGCCGGGCTGGCGACGCTGGTCGGCACCAACCTGGCGGGCAGCCTGTACACCGCCGATCCCGACGGCCCGTTCGTCGCGGGTATGGTGGGCATCGCCGTGCTGACCGCGCTGAATGTCGCCGTCTGGCTGCGCAACGGAACGGCAGCGCAGCGAGTGCGTATACTACGGATAGAACGCTAAATTGCCTGTCCGCAAGGAATGGTGCCATGACCAAACGCAAGACTCAGGCCAACCCCGACCTGCTTGCCCGCCTGTGGGCCGACATAGTGCTGGCCGGACGGTTGCTCTTCGACCGGCGGGTGAGCGGCACAGCCCGGCTGATCCCACTGTTGACCGCCCTGTATATCCTCTCGCCGATCGATCTGCTGCCCGACGTGCTGCTGCCTTTCGGCGTGGTGGATGACCTGAGCGCCTTCATTGTCGGCCTGCAGTGGTTCATTCACGCCGCCCCGCGCGAGGTAGTAGACGAGCATCGGGGACTGCGCCCACGCAAACAGGCGGGCGGTTATACCCCGCCGGAACAGGCGCAGATCATCGAGGGTGAGTACGAAGTGCACGACGAGAACTGAGCCGCCATGCCGTGGCTCTACCTCATCCGCCACCCCCATACGCAGATCGATCCGGCCCGTCCAGCCTCGCAATGGAGTCTGAGCGACCAGGGCCGCGCGCAGGTGCGCGCGTTGATGGCGTTGCCGCTGTGGAAACATGTGGCCGCCGTCTATACCAGCGCACAGCCCAAAGCGTCCGCCGTAGGCGAAGCAGCGCATACGGTCTATGCGGTCCCCTGGCACATTCAGCCGGCGCTCGACGAGGCCCGCCGCGATACCTGGCTGGGCGGAGCAGCCTTCCAGACGGCGCAACGCGCCTTCTTCGCCCAACCGGAAACGCCGCCCGTCCGTGGCTGGGAGTCCGCCCGGCAGGCAGGCGAACGGTTCGCCGGAGCGATGGACAGCATCCTGGGCGCGCACCCCGCCGCGACCATCGCCGTGATCGCTCATGCCACCGTGCTGACGCTCTATGTTGCCCGTTTGCGGGCCTGTCCCCCCACTTATGAAGACTGGCGTGCGGTAGACTTTGCCGCGATCATGGTAGTAGACCGCGCGACGAGGCGTCCGCTGACGCCCTTCGTCGCCGCGCCCTACGACGGACTGCCTCCGCCCACCGACTGAAACGGTCAGGAGCGCTTCATCATGAAGATCGGTATCCTCTCCGACACACACAATCATCGCGCCAATACCGAGCAGGCCCTGGCCGCACTGCGTGAGCAAGGGGTAGAGCGGCTGATCCACTGTGGCGACATCACTACGCCGGAGATTGTCTATCTCTTCGCTGGCTGGACGGTGACCTTCGTGTGGGGCAACATGGATCACGCCCGCGCCGATCTGACCAGCGCCGCCCTGCAGATTGGGGCGATGCCCCCCGCCTTCACTCAGCAGATCGAGGTAGACGGCAAGCTGATCGGCATCACGCACGGGCACGATCTGTCATTGCTGGCAGGCATGATCATCAGCGGCAAATATGCCTATATCTGTCACGGCCACACCCATCACCGCCTGGACGAATTCCGCCGACCGTACAGCGTGCGCGTGATCAATCCCGGCGCGTTGGGCGGCAGTTGCCCGCAGGCGCGCTCGGTAGCCGTGCTCGATGTGCTGGCGGATACAGTGGAGTTTCTGCTGTTTCCAGAGATGGGATGAGGGTAGGGAGCAGGGTATGAAAACCGGCGCTTCTCACCATCTGCCTTGCAAGACCAGGTTTGCCCCGATCATTGCCCCCTGATCGCCGATAGCTGCTTCTCCATGATCAGCCCCGCCTCACCATCGCGATAGTACGCCGGGTGACGCCCGACGACTGTGTAGCCCACCCGCTGATACAGCCGGATGGCAGGCAGGTTGCTCTCGCGCACAGTCAGGCGCACGAAGGGGCGTTTGAGGCGCGCTTCGGCGGCGGCCAGCAACGCTTTTCCCAGGCCGCGCCGTTGGTGCGCCGGCGCGACTCCCAGCGTGATGATCCATCCGCGCTCGCACGACAGCCCGCGCGATGCCGAGACAAAGCCCGCCAGCGAGCCATCCGGCGCGACGATCTTCAGGTTGATGATGCGGGGCACCAGGAACAACAGTGCCAGTTCGAAATAGGGGTAGGCGTCGCGGGGGAAGATGACGCGCTCCAGGCGGTGCAGGGCGCGCAGATCAAGCAAGGTAGCACGACAGAGCTTATAGCCGGGGGGGAGGTCTGGCGCGGCCAAAGCGCCCCCTCACCGCTCCGAAGAGGACAGGCGGTAGTTCTGCACCTCGTCTATGGCCGCGATCAGGTCGGCGAGCGAGGACACTTCTTCGTGAATGTCTTCTTGCAGGCGCTCGGTGCGGGCGCGATCGGCCCCGCGCGAGTCAATCACCTGCACCTGCGCATAGACCGTGCCCAGGGCCGATAGAGTCTGGTCTAGCTGAATCTCGGCCCGCTTGACGCGCTCTTCCAGGGCGCGCAGGTTGGCGAGTTGGAGTTCCTTGGCCTGGATGGCCTCCTCCAGTTCGGCGCGCACTGCGGGCGATTGCTCGGTGCGCAGACGGCGGCGCAGGTTGGTCAGGTCGTGTGGCACCAGGCGGCGATCGCGGGCCAGCACACTGTTCTCCTCGAACTCATCCAGTCTCCTGGCCAGGGTATAGATCAGCGCCACCCAGTCGTTGATCTCGCTGGCGGTCGCCTCCAGGCTGACGCGCATGGCGCCGCTGTGTCTGCGGGCTGCCTCGGCGATCAGGCGGCGATATTCCAGCGCCCGCCGCAGGCGTTCGCGGGCGCGCGGATTGCGGATATCGTCCGGGTCGTAATGCTCCGTGAGCATGGCATCCACTGCCCGCTGCGCCGCCCGAGGGTCGCTGACCGTCGCACCCAGGTAGAGCGCCTCGGCCACTGCACCGAAGATCAGCCAGTAGGCGGGCTGCCACCAGTCGAAAGGCTGATAGCCCAGGCCGAACAGGACAATGGCCAGGGCGATGATCACCGCGCTTTCCAGGCTGAAGAACGCCTGGCGCACCATGGCACGCCAGGCGCGCCCGCGCATCTGTTCTCTCATGGAGTGCAGCCTCTAGGCAGACACAGCGCTAGCCAGCCCCGCCGCTCCCGCCCGCCAGACCCAGACGTTGACGGCGCTCTTCGAGCTGCATCTCAATCTCCGACATGCCGATGGCCTCGTCAATCTGCTCCTTCATGGTGGAGCTGGTCATCTCCAGGCGAGCTTCTTCGCGATCCAGGCGGGCGCGAATCTGCTCGCCCAGCCGTGCCACATCCTCATCACCGATGCCCGCCAGATCGTCCAGGCTGCGGATGGCTTTGGTGGTCATCTCCTTGGCCTCGACGAGTTCGAGCAGGGCCTTGAGGTGTTCGCGCTCCTGCTTGATGGTGGTCAGCTTGGCTTCCAGCTTGAGCTTGGCGTCGAGCATGCGGCGGTATTCGCGCTCCTGGGCCTGCCATTGCTCGTAATATTCCTGGGCGAGCGCCTGTTTCTGGTTGAGTTCGGCCTGCGCCGCCGTCGCCAGGTCGGTTTTGCCGCGCAGCAACAACGTGTCAATATCGCGGTCGAGCTTTTCCGCCGCCGCTGCGAATTCTTCGTACTTGCGCTTGAGTGTCTTGACCGTCCCGCCGACGGTGGCCGCCTGGTCTTCCAGGGCGTCCAAATTGCGCTCGGCCTGGCGGATGTACTCGTCCATCACCTTGACCGAGTTGGCCTCCAGGGCCGAATCAACCAGCGCGTGTACGTTGGCCGAAATCAGGGTGTTGATCTTCTGCAAGAGTGAGGCCATCCCAACCAGTTCCTCCTAATCCGTAGCCGCGAATGCCTGCCAACCGCTGTGTGCTTGCCAGTTAATACGCAATCCTGCCCGGTGCGTTGCACACGGGTGCATTCGCGCTTTGGGGCCGCCTTCTTGAACCGCAGAGCCGCCGAGGGCGCGCAGGAGAAAAACATCAAGAACTCTGTGTCTTTCTCTGTGCTCTGTGGTAGTGTCTGCCCCAAAACTTGGATATACCCGTTGCACACCGGACACTCTGATCGTAACACAAAGAACGCTGCGCCGAACTGACGCGGCGCTGACAGCCGTCTGACTGAAGACCTGTTACAGCCCGGTGTGATGGATGGGCAGGCGGATCACAAATTCGCTGCCCTGCCCGACAACGCTGTCGCAGACGATCTCACCCCCATGCAAGCGCACCACGCCTTGCACAATGGCCAGACCCGCGCCAGCCCCCTGGTCTTCGTACTTGTGCCGCTCGATCTGATAGAACGTCTCGAAGATTTTCTCACGCTCCTCGTCGGGAATGCCGCGCCCCTGATCGCGCACGGCGAGACACACCGTCGGGCCGTCACGGTAGGCGCTGAGCGTCACCCGCGAGCCGGGCTTGTCGGAGAACTTCAGCGCATTGTCCACCAGGCACTCGATGGCCGCAGACAGATATTGCGGGTCGGCCCGCACCGGCGGCAGATCGCCATCTATATCCAGCACCAGCGAGATACCCTTCTCGCGGGCCTGCTCCGCATACTTGGACTCCACCATGCTGAACAAGGCACCATAATCGGCCAGGGCCGTGCTGCGCCACTCGAAGGTCTGCGCCGCTTCGCCCGTCTCCAGTTCGACCAGCAGGATGAAGTTTTCCACCAGTCGGCGCAACCGCCCCGCCCCGGCGTTGATGCCGTTCAGGAAGGTGCGCATATCGTCTACGCTGAGTTCGTCTGCGTCGCGGTGCAGCATATCGGCGTAAGCGACGACGTACGTCAGCGGGGTGCGGAACTCGTGATTGAGGATCATCAGGATATTTTGCTTGATGTTGGCGACTTCACCCTGCCAGTGCTGCTCGATCTGCTTGCGGCGTTGCAGCTTGGCAGAAATGGCAACCAGCAACTCGTCCGCGTCGAATGGTTTGACGATATAGTCCTCCGCGCCCATGCGTTTGCCGCGCTTGATGTCTTCGCGTTCGCCCTTGGCCGTCAGGAAGATGAAGGGGATATGCACCCAGGCTGCTTCGGCGCGGACAGCCTCGAAGAAGTCGTAGCCGTCCATGCGCGGCATCATGATGTCGGAGACGATCAGGTCGGGCGGACGGCGATGCATCTGCAACTCCGACAGTCCAGCTTCACCATTGGTAGCCGTCCAGACCTCGTAGCCGTTGATCTCCAGAATCTCGCGGATACCTTCCAACAGATGCAGATCGTCTTCTACTACCAGAATCGTCGGTTTACGCATAGCTTTCTCCCGCCTGCCCCCTATACAGAACATGCTGGTAACCGCAGGCGAAATGTACTCCCCTGACCTTCCTGGCTTTCCACGTCTACCTGGCCACCGTGCTGCTCGATAATGTCTTTGAGAATGGACAGGCCCAGGCCAGTGCCCGGCACGGTCGGGCTGATGTTCGAAGCCCGGAAGAAACGGTCGAAGATCATGGGCAACTCGTGCGCTGGAATGCCAATGCCCGTATCGCTGACCTCAATGATAACCCAATCTCGCCCATCGTGCCCTGCGGGTTCGACCCGGCTGCGCACCACAATGCGCCCCCCTTCCGGCGTGTAGCGGATGGCATTGCTCACCAGATTGGTCAACGCCCGCTCAAGCTGATCGGCGTCACCCTTGACCCGCGGCAAGGGTGCCCCTTGATGCTCATAGGTCAATGACTTGCCCTCGGTCTCGGCCCAGGGCTGATTGTGCTGCACCACCAACGCAATGATCTCGTCAATGGCGGTCGGCAGGTGATTGCGCCGGCGCTGCCCTTGCTGTTCTGCCTGCAGGCGCGAAATCTGCAACAGGTCGTCTATCAGGCGCTCCAGCCGCTGAGCCTCACGCTGCATCACGTCCAGGTAGGTGGGGTAACGCTCCGGATTGCCCTTTTCCAGCAATTGCAGATAGAGCTTGAGATTGGTCAGCGGCGTGCGCAACTCGTGCGACACAGTGGAAATGAAGCGATCTTTGAGCCGATCCAGCTCTTGCAGACGCGAGATGTCGCGCAAGACCACCACAGAGCCGATCAGGGCGTCGCCTTCCACCACCTGCGCGGCCTTGGCCTGCAAGACAATGCCGTTCAACTGAATCAACTCGGTCGCGTCGTGCTGAGTATCTGGCGGGGACATCACCCGTTGCACCAGCGCGCCTACGTGTGCGCCCAGGTCGGTGTCCTGTCCATATCGTTCAAACAGGTCGCGCGCCACCGGGTTAGCCAGCACAACCTGCCCGGTCAGATCGAAGACGATGACCGCATCCGCCACCGAGCGCAGGATGGCTTCGGTGCGCTCTTGCTGCTCGCGGATTTTGGCCGTGCGCTCGACCACCCGTGCCTCCAGATCAATGGCGTGCTCGCGTACCCGCTCGTAAAGGCGCGCATTGCTGACGGCGATCGCCAGTTGAGCGGCGAGCGGTTCCAGCACATCCAGGTCTTCCTGGCCGATGCTGGCAAAGCCGCGCCGCTCCACTACCAGCACGCCGATCACCTCGTCAGCCACTACCAGCGGCACTGCCAGCGCGCAATACTCGCGCCGCTCCGCGTCCTCCACGCCAATGGGCAGGTGCTCCTGATTCTGCAGCACCGGCTCAGAATGCTCGATGGCCTGTCCGGCCACCCACAGGATGGAGCGATAGTGTTCGGCATCGGCACCGACCTTGATCGGCTGCCCTTCTGCAACGACCGTGCGCACCGCCAGGCGTCCTTCTTCCATCGCCAGCAGGATGATGGTGTCGTAGCCCAGGATGTCATAGAGCTTGCTCGCCACCCCTTCTATCAGCGCGTTCTGAGTGAGAATGGCGGTCGAGTAACGCCCCACCTCGTTGACCAGGCGCAGGTGATCCAGGCGGCGGCGCACTTCTTCGAACAGGCTGGCGTTCTCAATAGCCAGCGCGGCCTGTACGCCGAACATGCCTACGTGCTCGATGACCGATTCGCTGAACGCTTCGGGATCGCGGGTATTCACCAGCAACAGCGTCCCTACCGGCACTTCGGCCTTGAGCAGAGGGATAGCCAGCGCCGACTTCGCGCCGGTCAGCGCCACGAAGTCGGGCGGAAGGGCGTCGCTCTCGGCCAGATGATTGACATAGCGCGGTTGCCATTCGTCCAGCACGCGCACCGGCAACCAGGTCCCTTCGGCAAGAGGCAGCCGATGACCCCGAAAAGCCCCGGCCCCTGGCCCAAAGGCTTCGGCCCCCACCAAAGCGTCAGCCTGGGTCAGCCAAAGATAGGCTCCCTGCACATTGAAGATGCCCAGACATTCTTCGCACAACAAGGAGAGCACGCGCCGGCGGTCAAGCTGCGCGCTGATGGCCAACCCCAGCCGCCCCAGGTCGGTCGTCAGCGCAACGCGGCGCATGGCGTCTTCGAACAGGATGGCGTTTTCCAACACCACCCCCAGTTGCTGGCCAATGCGGGCCAGCAGGTCACGCAGTGCGGTATCCAGGGGGTAATCCAGCGGGTGATAGATGCTGAGCAGACCGTTTTCGACGCCGTGCGCCAGCAAGGGCACGCTGAGGAAAGTCCAGCCCGGCTCTGCTTCCAGGCTCACTTCACCGCCCGGCAACATTTCCAGCCGTTGCAGCCGGGCCTGGACTGCCTCCGGCAGGCCATGCGCAGCGCGCAGGATCAACTCGCGCTGCGATGCAGAGCGCTGATGCAAGGCTCCCCCCGGCAGGTCGAGTGTCTGCAGAACGGCGTTCAGCACATTCTGCAGCAGGTTCTCACCGGCCAGCGCCTCATTGCTGGCAGCCAGCACCCGGTTGAGCGTGCTGAGGGCGCGATTCTGCTGCTGCGCCGCTTCCAGCAGGCGGAAGTTCTCGATGGCGGCTGCAAACTGATTGGCGTAGGTTTGCGCAAGCTGCAGATGTTCTTCGCTGAAGTTGTCCGGCTTGAGGCTGTCGAGCGCCAACAGGCCGATGACAGTGTTGCGCACCACCAACGGCACGCCCAGCCAGCTACGGATCTCCTGATTGATGAAGTGCCCCGGTCGCCAGAGCGGTTCCTGGCGGGTATCCGGCACCAGCACTGCGCGTCGGGTGCTGATCACCCGTTGCACCAGCGGGTAATTGCTGATGGAAATAGGGCGATCCAGAGGAAACGGTTCGCTGGGCGGGTGAACGGCGCGGAAGTGCCATTGCTGGTCAGCTTCAAACAACCCCACGTGAGCGCGGTCGAAAGGAATCGCCTGAGCCAGATGAGCCAACCCCACCCGCAGCGCGCTATCCAGGTCGGGACTGGTGACCACCGCATAGGACGCTTCCTGCAGGCGTTCGGCCTGGATGCGGCGCAGTTGCTCACCTTCGAAGAGCAGCGCGTTTTCGATGGCGATGGCCGCCTGATTGGCGAAAGCAATGGCGGTGTTGAGGTCGTCGGGGGTGTAGTGCCCCGGCTGATGATGGGAAATGCTCAGGCAGCCAAGCACCCGGTCGCGCACCAGCAACGGCACTCCCAGCCAGGCGCGATAGGGAAATTCACCGGGCACCCACAGGCGATCGTGCTCGGTGTCGGGCACAAGCTGCGGTGTGCGTTGCTCGAACAGACGCTTGAGATAGGGATAGCGCTCGATCTCCACGCGCTGCTCGGTGATCGGCGTCCCATCAGGAGACGGCACAAAGCCCACCGCTGCGCCGATGCGCAGATAGCCTGGCTCGGCCAGCACCATGATCGACGCGCGCTCGTAGGTCAACAGGCCGTGCAGCTTTTCCAGCAACAGTTGTAGCGTCTCGCTCAGGTTGCGCGAGGCCAGGATACTCGCCACTTCGCGCAGGGCCTCGGCGGTCTGACGTTGCTGGCGCTCCTGGCTGTGCAGGCGGGCGTTCTCAATGGCAACTGCCAGTTGACGCGCCATGCCTTCGAAAAGCGCCACTTCCAGCGAATCGAAGGCGCGCGGCTCCGGATGGCCCGAAATCAGTAAGCCGACGGTTTGTTCGCGAGCGATCAGGGGGACGATCAGCGCGGCCCGCACGCCGAAATACTCCAGCAGCGCCGCGTAGCTCTGGTCAGCGGTAGCATCTTCGACCAGCAGGGCAGAACCGCTGCCCAGCGCGCGGATGAAGGGGACCTCCTCGCTCCGAAACTCAGGCGGGCACTGCTGAAACGTGCCCGTTCGCGCCAGCCGCCCGGCCAGCCGCAAACAGCCCCTGTCATCTTCGTCCAGCAGGTAGACGGCTGCACCGCTTGAGCGCCCCAGCGCCAACACCTGCTGCAAAGCCCGCGTGATCACCTGTTCCAGGTCAAGGGTGGAGGCGATGTCGGCGCTGATGGCGCTGAGCGCCAGCAACTCGCGGCTGCGCGCCTGCAAGTCGTGCCGCATGCGCGAGGCAGTCACGTCGTGCAACACGATCAGGCGCGCGCCGGGAAAGTCGCTCAGCGTGTTCAGCGGACGCACGCTTACCTGCAAGACATACTCTTCACCCTCACGGATAAGGACACACTCGTCCAGGTCGCGGCCCGTGTCCAGGAGATCGCGCACGACCAGCGCCAGCGCCGACCCGCGCAACAGCTCATCCACAGCAAGCGCTGTGACGAAGGGAGAAGGTGATCCGGGCAGCCAACGGGCGAATTGCAGGTTGTACCACGCCACGCGATCCTGCGCGTCGAGCACCGCCACGCCGTCGCTGTAGGTGCGCAGCGTGGTGCGAATGGCCAGGTTCAGCGTGGTGGTACGCATGGCCCGGCCCACACGCGCAGCCAGCAACGCGACGGGCGGCAACCATCCCGTCGCGGCTGCGGTCACCAGCCACTGCGACCCCACCACTGGCGAGAGCAGCGGGATGAGCACACTAAGGGCCGAAACCAGCGTCAGCGGGACAGCGTCGTGCCACAGCGTCAGCCGGCGACGATAGAGCGCCCAGCCGATGACCGCCACGCATCCTGCCTGGCTGCCGACGAAGAAGAGCGCGCTAAAGGGCCAGCGGAACCCCTGGTTCCCCAGAATCCAGGGTATCCAGGCGGACTCTGCCACCGGCAGGACGATGGGATAACTGGCTGCAGCACGCCATCCCAGCACCACGACAGCCAGAGCGCCGGCGATCAGCGCCGCTGCCAGCAGCACAGGCCGCCAGTGAGCGCGCAGCCAGGTCTCGAAATACAGACCCACCAGCGTCAGGGGTAACAGAAGTACGATCGTCCAGGTCGCCAACAGCACCGCGGGCAGGGCGGCTGCTTCCGCTGCCGACTTGCTGGACGTCGTCCCCAGGATCAGGTAGCAGCCAGTGACCAGCGCCGCTCCCAGCGTGTAGGCGACCATGATCGTGCTGCTGACGGTGCGCCAGAAGTGATGCGCAATCACAGCAGCCAGGGCCACATACAGACCGACCAGCACAATCAACAGATAGGCCATGCTCGCTTCACGCCATGCTCCCTACGACCCCACCCCAACGCACTTGGCTGCCAGCCGCCTAGGTCTCGCTCACGCCATCCGCCTGCACCAGCTTGTAGCCGCGTCCCCGCACCGTGAGCAGGTATTGCGGCTGCGAGGGATCGGGTTCCAGCTTGCTGCGCAGACGGCTGATCAGTTTCTCGATGCGGGCATCGTCCACTTCGCCCAGATATTCCTGTCCCCACACTGCCTCGACGATTTGATATTTGTCGCAAATCTTGTCCATCCGACCGTAGAGCAGCAAGAGCAAGCGGTACTCCAGGTCGGTCAGCGACTCGATGCGCCGCCCATCCACCCACACTGTCCCCGCGTCTATATCCACCCACACGCCCTTCGGCACGTCCTGCACCACCATCTTCTGGCGACGCGCGTAGTGCGCGAACAGCTCGCAGAACAGGCGCAGGCCGCGCGGATCGTTCACCAGCAAGCCCCGCGCCAGCAGTTCTTCCTGTTGCAAGGGAGAGAGCGCCGCTGGACCGCGCGTTGCGGCCACGATGGCTGCCTCGCGCTCGGCGGGCAGCAACTGCTTCCACAGCTTGCCCAGCTCACTGCGCACCAGGCGATGGTTCTGCAACACGTCACTGACCATGTGCAATGCCTGCTCGGTGTAGGCCGACGGCGCGCCCGACTCCACCTGCAGCACCACGTAGGCCACAGCCTGGACCAGGCCAGGATGCCCGCCCGCCTGGGCCAGGATGTAGTCGCGTTCGGGCGGGTCGAGCGAATCGTTGTTCTGCGTGAAGATCTCGGCGGCGAGTTCGGTCGCTGCGGCGTCATCCAGGGGGTGCAGGTAGTGCTTCTGTGCGGCGAAAACCTCCAGGAACTCGGCCAGGTCATCGCCGCCCGCAATACTGGTAAGCGGACGCAAAGTGGCCGTGACATAGTTGAGATGTGCGTAACGATCCTTGAGCGCGCGCAGATTGAGGAAGACCCGTTCGTCCAGGCCGCTCAGCACTTCGTCGAACTCGTCCAGCAGCAGGATGACATTTTCCGGCGTGGTTGGGTCTTCCAGCAGGGTGATGATCGCGTCATTGAACGCCAGAGGGATGGCAAAGGGGTTGACCGCGCCGACTACCCGCTCGTAGTAGCCCTGCAGGCGCTCACAGAGCGCGGTACAGTCGTAGGCGGGCGAGTGCAACGTTTCCAGGACGGCGCGCAACACAGTTTCGTAGAAGCCCTGCGCGCTCATCTGCAACATGCGGTTGCAGTCAATATAGACGAAAAGCGCTCCCTGCCCCGTCAGTTCGCGATAGTAGGCAGCAACCGAAGGTGACACCATCTGGCGCAACACGGTGGACTTGCCAAAGTTGCTCAGGCCCACCAGCGCCACAGGCCGCCCCAGCGAGAGCGCTTCCACAATGGCTGCCACGTCCTCGGAGCGATAGCGCACCAGACGGTTACGTTGAGACAGGGGCATACGTCCAATCTCTCAACAGCCTCATGCCTTGCAGGCTGCAGAGGGGCGATGACAGGCTGTAGCGGCCCGCATCGCCCCCGGAACTGTATCAGCCGAACCGCACGTCAATAGCGCTAGGCCGACGTGCGCAGCTTGCGCGCGATGAACACCACCGCCACCAGCCCCACCGCCGCAATGGCCAGCAACGTCAGGCCGCTGGTGCCGTCAATGGACG
>DAOTZZ010000177.1:0-7588 GCA_034433965.1 Anaerolineae bacterium | reverse complement strand
ATGCGATCCTGCGCGAAGGGTGGCGCGGGTTGCTGTGCCAGGGCCGCCTGATAATACTGCAAGGCCAGGGGGTAACGACGGGCGTCACGGTGCACACCCGCCAGCTCGCACAGCACCTGCCCCAGTTCCTGGCCCGTGCCGATCTCGCGGGTGAGATCGCGCACCTGTTCATACAGTTGCACGGCGCTCTGATCGCCCATCGCTGCCGTGACACGGGCCAACAGGTGCAGGATGTCGCGCGATTGACGGGGAGCATCCGCACGTTCCAGCAGATTCAGGGCGCGGCGGTAGGCTTGCGCCGCTTTGGAGAGCTGTCCTTGCGCCTCGTGCGTCTGTCCCAGCGAGCGCAACACGTCCGCCGTGTGCGTGGGACTCACGTCGGGGACTTCGCGCAGGGCGTTGATCGCCTCTTCGTAGACGCCGATGGCCTCCGCGTAGCGGTTCAGGCCGCCCAGCGTATGCGCCAGTGTAGTCAGGATGCGCGCGGCGTCGGCCACATGTTCCTGACGGTCGAGCAGCGGCAACGCCGCCCGCAGGCTCTCGACCGCTGCTTCTGCCTGCCCGATCTCAAGCTGCACGGCGGCCACCTGCTCCCACAGCAACGCCTGCTCGCGGGCCACGGGTTCGTGCATCAGCGCCTGCTGGAAATGGTGCAGCGCGTTCTGCGCCTCGCCAATATGCCAGTAGGCCCGCGCGGTGATGGCGTGCGCAAAGGCATGGGTCGCCGCCTGCCCCGGCGCATCGCGCACCGCTTCGCTCAGCAATGGTTCCGCCGTCAGGATCGCTTCTTCGGGCCGATCCAGCGCCAGATAGGTCTCCGCCAGGTCGCGCGTAGCCGCCCACGCCACCGGCGAGGTCGGGAAATGCGCTGCGGCTTCGGCCTGCGCCCGCTCGGCCACTTCCAGGGCCAGCACCGGGCGGCCATCTGCCAGCAAGGAGCGCGCCGCCAGCCCCAACGCCAGCAGGCGTACCGCAGGGCGCGGGTCGGATACGGCTTCGTCGGCGCGCGAGGCCAGGGCATGCGCCCATTCGCTGACCGACTGTCGCGCCCGAATCGGGCGTTCCATCGCCTGCTGCGTGCGCGCACGCAGCGCCTGCACATAGCCCAGTTGAGCCAGGTCGGGGCGCGGCTGCCGGATGAGGTGATCGAGCATCTCCTGCGACACTTCCAGCGCGGCGGGCAGCCGCCCCGCTTCCATCAGAGCGCGATGCAGCGCCAGTTGGGTGATCAGGTAGTCGGTACTGTGCGACAGGTGTTTGTGGGAGAGCGCCAGCCGATAGTTGGCGATGGCGCGGTCAAGTTGCCCCACGGCGCGATAGGCGTCGGCCAGACGATGCAGCGCCTGCCCAATGCGCTGATCCTGGCGATCGGGGTCGTTTTGGGCCTGTTCGGCCTCACCCTGGAATGCTTCCAGTGCGCCGGCGTAATCTCCGGCACGCCACAACGCGCGCCCCAGCGACCGATAAGCGTCGGCGCAATCGGCGGGAGCGTTGGCCGTCCTGAGCACGGCCAGCGCTTCCCGCGCCGTGCCGATAGCCATCTCGTCCTGCCCGGAAGCCAAGTGCACCGCTGCCAGCAGGCGCAGCGTACGCCCCACCTGCAGAGGATCGGGTTCCGGTTCGGCGCGGTAAAGCGTCAGCGCCTCGCCCAGCGTCTCACAGGCTGCCTCCAACTGTCCTGCGCTGGCCAGGGCCGCCCCCAGGCCGCGCAGTAACTTCGCCCGCATCCGCGGGGATAGTTCCTCACTGTCCTGCAGCACCGCCTGGTAGCCGTCAATGGCCGCCTGCACGTCACCGCGCAGATGGTGAATCTGCGCGCGCAGGTGCGCCGATTCGGGATCGCGCTCACCTGCGATCGCCGCCATGGCCTGATCGTATTGCCCGGCCAGCAGATAGATCTCCGCCCGATCGTAGGGGGTGCTGTCCTCCGCCTGCGCGATCTCCGCTACCGCAGCCGTGTAATTGCCCCGCGCCCGCAAGATGGCGGCACGCTCGGTGCGCGCCGCGGGTGAATCATCGAGCACTTCCAGCGCATCGTCCAGCCGCCCCAGGTGACGATAGACGCGCGCCAGACCGCGCCGGATGACGCTCAGCGAATCCTCTGCGCCGAGCTGATACACCAATTCGGCGGCGCGCACCAGGTGTTCGGCAGCCTCCGGGAAGCGCCCCGTCAGGTCGAGCAGGCGGGCCTGAGCCACCAGCGTCTCGGCGACCGCGTGCGGGCTATCGTGCTCCTGCCGCAGGGTCAGCGCCCGCTTGAAGGCCTCCTCAGCCGCGTGATAGGCTCCGGCATCGGTCAGTTCCAGACCGTAGCGAGTCAGGTTGGCGGCCTCGGCGCGCGGGCCGCTCAGTTCGGGCACACTCTCATCGCTCACCAGCGCGCCGGGCACATATTCACGCAGATAGAGATGCAGCGCCTCGGCCAGCGGCTCGCTGATATACGCCGGGCCGTAGGCATTGGCGGTGTGATAGGCGTGCAGCAAGCCCCCTTGTGCGCGGTAGAGCGCCAGCGGATCGTCCGCGTGAGCGCGCGCGTACTGCAGCGCCCAGGCGCGCATCTTCTTAGCGAGTTTGCTCTGCGCCGGATGAGCGCGGTCGGCTGCGGCTGCCCGTGCGTAAGCCACGGGATGCATTACGTACAGATCGAGGTCGCGGTGATCGCGCTGCACAAACCCGTATTCGGCCAGCATAGTCACGCCGCGGCGGGTGGCCAGGGGATTCGCCATCCCTGCCACCGAGCACAAGCCATCGAGTGGCGCGCCGGTCAACGGGAACGCGCCAAAAGCAGCGAACAGGCGCTGATAGTCGCGTGGCAGCGCTGCCAGCGATACATCCAGCGCACGGTTGAGGCTGGCAACAGCCAGCGCCTGCTCGTCCAGCGCTTCTGGAACCAGGGCGGGAGCCGGATTGGCCTCTGCGGGTTCGTCGGCAGGCTCGTCCTCGTCGTCTGCCGCGACAATGTCCACTCCCGATGGCGATGTATCGCCCGTCTCCGCGACCGCGATCAGGCCCTCCAGTTCGTCCAGGCTCAACCCGTCGCGGCGCAGCAACGCGCCGGCCAGCATCAGCGCGTAGGGATGGTTGCCCAGTGCCCGCGCCAGACGCAAGAGCTGCCCGCGCAGCCGCCGGATGTCTTCCAGGCCAGCGTGCCGGGCCAGCGCGTCAATTGCCGCCGCGTCGTCGAGTGCCCGCAGAGTCACGACGCCTTCCACATCGGGCACTACCTCGTTTGCGGCAAGCCCGTCTACGCCGGGCGGACGCGGCGCGCTCTCGACCGCCACCAGGACGTGCTCGGTCAGCGCCAGCAACTGCCCCAAACGCGGGTCTGCCTCCGCCAGATTGTCCACGATCAGCAGCGTGTGATCGTCGAGCACGCCAGCCAGCGCAGCCCAGCGCAAAGCCGGATCGGGTTCGGTGAGCACGTGCGGCAGGTTTAGCGCCAGGGCCAGCGTCTGATCCAGGCGATCTGGATCGTCGAACCACCAGATGCGGCGGAAGCGCTGCCGCGTGCGTTCGTGCACGGCCACGGTCGCCAGCAACGCTGTCTTGCCAGCCCCAGGCTCACCGCGCACCTGCACCGGATGGCCCGAAAGCAGGGGGCGCAGCACCCGCGCGACCTCGTTCGCGCGCCCTTCAAAGATGCGCGGACGTGGCGGCGGCTTGAGCCAGCCGCGCGCCGCCTCGACCACTGTCGCCGCAGGACGGGGATACCAGCGCGGCGGCAAAGGGGGCAAGGGCGCTTCGGGCCGCGGTTCCGGCTTTTCCAGCCGGAAAGGGGCAGAATCCGGCAACCCCTGATCTTGCTCGACAGGAAACGCCAGCAGGGTCTCGGTGAGCGCGAGGAACTCGTCGGCGCGAAAACCCACCAGGACCGGCGCAAACTCAGGCAGGGTCGAAGAGCGAGACTCTACTTTTTTCATACCCGCAAATTGTAGTGAGCGGGATCGCGTTGCGCAAACGCTCCCACAGGCGGCGCGAAGCAACGCCCCCGCGTCGGCAGCCGTCAGTTGACCAGATACCCTTCGGCGAATGCATCGAAGGCGACAGTGTTCGGCCCCTGCGGAATGACCTTCAGCGTCAGCGCCAATGACTCACCGGGGGCCAGGCGACGGTTGGGGTCGAGGTACACGCGGCGGAAACCGGTCACGCGCCGCTCTTCGTCGAAGAGAGTCATCGTCACAGCGATGCCCTGCACTGCCTGCGCGCCTTTGTTGGCAATGGACAGCGAGACCTGATACTGATCGATCACGAACGCGCCGGAGACCTCTTGCATGGCCAACGAGGCGAAACGCCGCTCGACATCGGTGGCGATCTCGCCAGTCTTGACGAAGGATCGCGCTCCCGCATAGCCGGGCGGCGTGCGCTCGAACAGCACGCGGTAAGGGCCAGCTTCGCCACCAGGGAGCAGCGCGCGAGCAAGCGTCGTTTCACCGATGGCCAGCAGCGAACCGTCGCGGGCGAGCAGTTCTACCGCCACGGTAACCCCCTCTATGGCCTGCTCCATGGGGTTGTGCACCTGCCCCAGGCACATCAGGCTACCCACGGCGGTTTCGTAGCAGGTGGGACTGCTCACGCTCAACAAGGCCGCCGGCGAAGCTACCAGACTGGCGCTGTCGGTGCTCAAGAGAGGCGTGGCCGTATACACCGGCCACAGTGTGGGAGTGAGCGAAGGAGGTAGACGCGTGTAGCCCAGCAGCGGCGACGCCGGTTGCGGTGTGGCCGACGAGGTCCCTTCGGACGACCATACCTGACTGCAGCCTGCAACCAGGACCCCGACCCAGATCCACAACCACCGCCAGGCGAGCCGTTCCATGGGAGGCGCCAATATCCCTCAATATCCAAAAAGAGGCAGCACAGTATCCCACATTATAGCTGAAGACCGGCTGCCGGACAGCGGCAAAATGCCCGACTCGCCCCATTTTGTCGAAACAATAACAAAAGCGAGAGTTGAGACACCGTGAATGCGCAGCGTGCTGCCAGATGCACCGCTCAAATAGAGGCTGTCATGAACTTTTGCGGCGTGCCTTCCCCTCACCCTCTCCCACGCGACTGCGTCGCGGGGCGAGAGGACTCGCTGTCTCTCATACGAGTGCTCCTCTTCGCCTGTAGCATGGAAAAAGGGGCCGGGGGGTGAGAGCAAAAAAGAACATGTCACACCTCAGTCGCAGGCTCGCCAGCGGACTGTTCAGCGATAGTCTTCGCGGCGCGGATAGAACACGTCCACCACACGGCAGGGCGCCAGCGCCTGCCCGCTGTGAGCTATGCCGCCGGGGATGATCGCCACACCGCCCGCTTCTACCACGCGCGTCTCGCCGCCCACCGTCAGGGCGAGCTGTCCTTCCAGCACCCAGGTGATCTGCTCGTGCGGATGCGCGTGTTCAGGCAACGTGGCTCCAGCCTCGATATGCCAATGCGCCAGCGTGACGTTATCTCCGTGCACGAATTGCCCGTGAAAGCCGGGGATCACCTCGCGCACCGGCTGTTCGGCGATGCTCGTGAACGTCATGTGCCACCTCCTCAGGAAGGATAGACTGCGCTCATGCCATCATAACACAAACAAAGAGGGCGGTGCATCGTGCGCACCGCCCTCTCGTGCGATCGGAGACTGCGTTAGCTGGCGGGTACCAGCGCGAAGGTGATCGTCACCTGCATGTCCACGCGCAGCGTGCCCTCGCTGATGGGCGCTGCTTCTGCCCGCGGCATCCCACCGCCGCCACCCATCCCCATCACTGGCCCGGCGTACCCGCTGCCCTCGGTGATAGTCAGCGGCTCACCCACAGCCAGGCCGAACGCCTTGGCCAGCAGTTCGGCGCGCGTCCGCGCGTCGGCAACTGCCAGGTCGCGGGCCTCAGCTTCCAGCGCGGCACGGTCGGCGATGTCGAACTGAATGTAGTTGACCATGTTCGCACCCGCGTCAACCGCCGTTGCCAGCAGTTCGCCAACTTTGGCCGTCTCGCGCACGGTCACTGTCACTCCCACCGAAACCCGATAGAGCGGTTCCGCCTGATCCCCACCCATCGGAACTGGGCCGTAGTCCTGGTAGATCGAGAACTGATCCGTGCGGATGTCTTCCGGGGCGACGCCCGCCGCCCGCAGCGCGTCCATGACGGCATTCATGCGGGCAGTAGACTCATCCATAGCGGCCTTGACATCTGCGTTGGCAATGCTGACACCCAACCCCACCATCACGACATCCGGCGCGCCATAGGCCGACCCGTAGCCGGTCACCGTGACGGTGCGCGACGGTTCACTGCTCTGCTGCGGCGGCGCGGCTTTCACCGACTGCGCCGGCAATCCCATTGCTCCGGCTGCCATTACCACCATCATCACGATCGCGATAGTCCCGATCAGTACCTGCTTGGACGACATGATCATCTCTCCTTGTGCACACTGTGCCGATACAATTAGACAGGCTAACAGAACCTGGCAGGGCGGCGCTCTATGGCTGCACTACGGCTGCACTGCGCCCGCCTGCTGGTAACTAGACGTTGTAGCCCGCCAAAAGGTTCCGCAATGTCACAGGGTGGCGAAAAAAACGCGCCCTCGCCCGCGTAGATAGCGGCGGAACAGACCGGACAAGGAGATACCGGTGACCCTCTACGGCCTGGTAACCCTGCTCGTCGGCGCAGGACTGTTGATCGCCGCGCTGGCGCTGGTGAGTGGGTTACACCGGCATGCCCGCGTGCCTTATGCCCTGCTGACGGTGGGGATGATCACCTGCCTGGGAGCGCTGCTGACCCAATTGCTGGCGGTGCGGCTGCTCGACCGGGCGCTGCTGGGCATTCTGCCGGTAGGAGCGGTAGTGCTGGGCATTGTGGCGGGCTTCAGCGAGGAAACAGCGCGCGCCCTGGGCTATCAGTGGCTGGCCCGCAACGCCGTCAGTCGAGCGCAGGCGCTGATGATCGGAGTCGGACATGGCCTGGTGCCAGTGCTCTACACCGCCCTGATCGCCCTCAACGTCGGCCTGTCGGCGTTGGCCGAAGCAGAGCCGGGTCAGGCTCTGGCGCTGACCGACGTGAGTCGCACCCTGGCCGAAGCGCTCAACAGTCTGTTGCCCCTGGCGATGCATATGGCCCTGAGCTGGCTGGTATTGCAGGCGTTCCTGCGCGGAGAAATCGGCTGGATATTCGTCGCAATCTTCATACACGCCACTATTGAGATCGGCGCGAATCTGTTTGGGCCGCCGCATTCCTGGGCAGTAGTAGGCTGGCGCGCGCTGGTGGCCCTGGGCAGCCTGGCGTTGATCCGTCATCTCGCCGCCCCTCAGGCCACAGCTCAGCCATCTTCTACACGCTCATAGCGCGCCGTCCTCTCCGCCCGACCCGATCATCTGGAAGATTTTGTTCCAATGGTCAGCGAAATGGTGAGCGCAACATGTTATGTTCTCATTACTGAAGAAACATGGCATATAATGAAAGAATGGGCAACGTACGCCCTCAACATAGACCGACTGCTTTTCATCCGTGCGGGGCTGAGGGGGCGACACTAGGCTGAAGAGTAGAAGCTAGCTGTCAGAAAAGCCTGTCGGCCTTCACGGAACAAGCTCCAGCGGCGCACATAGGAGCCATCGGCGCGGCGTCTGGGCCGC
>DAOTZZ010000176.1:0-16232 GCA_034433965.1 Anaerolineae bacterium | reverse complement strand
CTCCGCTTCGATCTCGCGCAGCACCTTTTCGGCCAGGCTGACGTGTGCTTCGTAGGTCATGGCCCGCACTGGCCGCCCGTCGTTGTGATCGCGCACCGTGCCATAGAAGATCACCAGCGCGCCACAGGCCGGGTCTTCCGTTTCCTGTAGCAACGGTTCCAGGATCAGCGGCCCTTCGGTGATCCAGCGTCCCATGCCTAACCTCCGCTCACCGGCGGCAACAGCGCCGCTTCGTCGCCATCGCGCAAAGGGTGTTCCGGCCCGACCAGCGTATCGCCGACAGCATAGGCCACCGTCGCCAGGCGCGGAGCGAGCGCCGGATAACGCGCCCGCAGCGCTTCGGCGAGCGTCGCCACCGTCGCTGATTCGCCGGGCAGCTCGATGATCTGCTGTTTGCTGCCCACTTCTTGCTTCAGGCCGCCGTAGAACGTCACCTGGATTTTCATAGAGTCATAACCCACCTTCGGGCGGGGCAGACTGCGCTCCCGTCCAATGCGCCATCCGCCATCCGCAATTTCATCATCAGCCGCCAATATGATACATCTCCACTTTGGCGCGCGGCGTGTCGAGCTGCGCGCGCAGCTCAGAGTACCGGCCGGCCCGCGTCTGCCAGACGCCGGTCACCAGGGCGAGCAGTTCGGCGGCGGAGGCGCCTGCGCGCAACGGACCGCGCAGGTCTGTGCCATGCGTCCCAAACAGGCAGGTGTAGAGCTGCCCTTCTGGCGACAGACGCAGCCGCGTACAACTGCCGCAGAACGGTTGTGTGACTGACGCGATCACGCCGATCTCCCCGCCCCCGTCGCGATAGCGGAAACGGTTGGCGACTTCGCCGGGGTAATTGCTGGGAATCGGCTCCAGCGGCCATATGGCGTCAAGACGCTCGACGATCTCGGCGGCAGGCACCACGTCCTCGCGCCGCCAGCCGTTGAGATTGCCCACATCCATGTACTCGATGAAGCGGACGATATAACCGCGCTCGCGACCGAAGCGGGCCAGATCGAGCAGGGTATGGTCGTTGACGCCGCGCTGCACGACCGCGTTGAGCTTGATCGGCGTCAGGCCGACGCGCTCCGCCGCGGCGATCCCTTCCAGCACCGGCGCGACGCCCGCCCGCCCGCCGTTCATGCGGCGAAAGACTTCGTCGTCCAGGCTGTCCAGGCTCACCGTCACCCGCCGCAGCCCGGCGTCGCGCAAGGCGGCGGCTTTCTCGGCCAGCAGGAATCCGTTGGTCGTCATGGCCAGGTCTTCCAGCCCCTCCAGCGCGGCAAGCTGCGCCACCAGTCGCTCGATCTGCTGACGGACCAGCGGCTCGCCTCCCGTCAGGCGGATTTTGCGCGCCCCCAGACTCATCATCAGGCGAGCCACGCGCACAATTTCCTCAAAGGTCAACAGATCGCGTTTGGGCAGGAAGCGGTAATGCTCGCCGTAGACCTGTTCCGGCATACAGTAAGAGCAGCGGAAGTTGCAGCGATCTGTGACCGAAATGCGCAGGTCGCGGAAAGGTCTTCCCAGGCGGTCGAGCAAGGGAACGGACAACTCGGAATGACTCACTGGCATGGCCTCAGGTGAAAATATAAGATGCTGTTGAAGATTATAGCGCCGTTACGGCCAATCTCCAGACTCAGCGTCGCCGCCGCAGACGATCCACCTGGCGCTGCATGAAGACGCGGACACGCTCGACGGCGGCGGCGTCGCCTTCGATCACCAGGCAGTCGCGCGGCACCTGCACAATGCCCACCTGATCCGGTTCCAGAGCTTCGATGGTGGCCGTCCAGCCCCGACCGACGACGGAGAGCGATTCGACCGGCGTGCCGCCCGCCTGTACCAGGTAATCCATCACCCGATAGCGGGGAATCAACCGTAGTTCGATGGTGACGCGCATGGTGACTCTCCCTGAGCCAGGCCGCCGAGTGCCTCAATCATACCAGCGTCATGGGGGGCGGTCTAGCGCCAGGATGCCAGAGGTGCGCGCAAAATGTGTCAGGCGGTTTGCTGGGGTTTTCTCTCGCTCATGCCCTCAGCCCCCCTCATTCCCCACTTTTCAAACGGTCTCAGAGGTCCCCCCGGTCACACCCGACCGGCGAGAACATCCAGCAAGACCTGGCGCTTGCTGGTGGCCGTCTCGGCTTCGTCGCACAGATCGATCATCTTGCGGTAGATGCCCTGCAACTGGTTCTCCACTGTGCGCGTGGATTTGCCCAGCATCCCGGCCAGGTCTCCATTGCTGGCATAGGGGTGCTGTTCGAGCAGGGCGACGGTGGCCCGCTCGGCAGGCGTCAGGCGATCCAGCAACGCCTGCCGCGGGTCGCGACGGCGGGCGATCAGCGTCAGCGGATCATCCAGGGTGGCGCTTTCCGCTGGCAACAGGCGCGGTGGCAGGATGGGCAAATCAACCAGAATCGCCTGATCGCGCGTCCCCGGCGGCAGGTGAAACAGCCCATCCCGGATCAAATTGGGCGGAGTCAACACCGTCCACACGCGGTCGCGTGGGCCGAAGATCAGCGCAGCGGCGAGTGTGGCGTAGATGGTCATGGCTTTACGCCCACCGGCTACCAGCAGGTGAATGGTGAAGCCATCGGCGCAGTAGTCGCGCAGCGCGCGCAGCACGCCCCGAAAGTAGTCGTTGGCGGTATCCTGGTCGGTGATGTCCATGAGCGGCGCTCCCGTGGCGCGGCGAAGCTCATGCCAGCGCACCGGCAGTTCAGGATAGTCGGCGGCCAGGACGGTCTTCAGGCTGTCGTACGCATCGGCAATGCCGGATAGCTGTGGTTCCGTATGCAGAATAGCCGCTGCCGCGAAACGATAGCGGGCGTGCAACTCGTCCAGCGCCACGGTGATGGCTTCAGGCCGTTGACCAAGCGTCGCAGCGAACAGATTCGGCACGTTCCAGTCCTTTCTCGGCCAGGCTCTCGATGACCCCCAGTATACCTCCGCCTCACCCCTGTGGATTGAGTAGATGTACTCAACACATGCCTGGTCGCCAACAGCAGGTCGCCGACACCCCTGGCGTGCGCCGCCGCACACGCGCGTTCCGCCCAGCCTGCGGTATAATGAGCGCTGCGTTTCCCCAAGTGTTTCAGGAAGAGCTTAACACCATGACCGACTCGCTGGACTATGTAGCCGTCCTCGACATTGCGGAAGGCATTGCGCGGCACGCAGGCGCAGTGTTGCGCGAACATTTCGAGCGCCCGCGCCGTTCTTACAGCAAAAGCTCGCCGATTGACCTGGTCACGGACGCCGACCGCGCCTCCGAAGCGCTGATCGTGGAAGCATTGCGCAGCGCCTTCCCCGATCACCACATTCATGGCGAAGAAGGCGGCGGCTATGGCCCGCCGCCCGATCAGACGCCCTATCATTGGTACGTGGACCCGCTGGACGGCACGACCAATTTCGCCCATCGCTTCCCGGTCTTCGCTGTGAGCCTGGCGCTCTCCGGCCCCGACCTGCTGCCCATCCTGGGCGTGGTCTACAACCCCATGAGCGACGAACTGTACAAAGGCATTCGCGGGCAGGGAGCGACGCTCAACGGGCGGCGGTTGCGCGTCAGTCAGGTGCCCGATCTGTCGCAGGCGCTGGTGATCACCGGCTTCCCCTACGACGCCTGGACCTCGGAGGACAACAATGCCGCACAGGTGGGGCACTTCCTGCGGCGCACGCAGGATGTGCGGCGGGTGGGGTCGGCGGCGCTCGACCTGTGCTGGGTGGCGGCGGGGCGTTGCGATGTCTACTGGGAGCACGGGCCAAAGCCCTGGGACGTACAGGCGGGGATTTTGTTCGTGCTGGAAGCTGGCGGTAAAGTAACGGATTATGAGGGCGCGTTCAGTCGCACCGCGCTATCGGGTCAGCGTATCCTGGCGACCAACGGCCTGGTGCACGAGCAGGCCCTGGCCGTGCTGCAACTAGGCGATGCTGCGCCGCGCCCCATCCTCGCCCGTTGACTGTCATCAAGAGGAAAATTGCCATGGTTCGTTTTGCCCGTCTTGTTCCCCTGCTGGTCTTGTTGCTGATCACTCTGAGCGTCTTCGCCCCGACTCTGGCTCAGAGCGACAATCCGCTGTACGCGCCGGTCAAGCTGCTAGAGCCGGAAGTGCTCTCGGTGCGCCCGCACGACACAACTGCCTATACGCAGGGCTTGCTGCTCTACGACGGCTATCTCTACGAGAGCACGGGCCGTCATGGGGCGTCTACCCTGCGCAAGGTAGACCCACAGACCGGCGAAGTGCTGCAGATGATCCGCGTGCCGGACGAGTATTTCGCCGAAGGGTTGGCGCTGGTGGACGACCGCCTGATTCAGCTCACCTGGCAATCGGAAGTGGCGTTCATCTACGATCGCGAGACCTTCGAGCAGATCGGCACGTACACCTATGAGGGCGAAGGATGGGGGCTGTGCACCGACGGGCGCTACCTCTACATGAGCGACGGCACACCGTTCCTGGATGTCCGCGATCCGCACACCTTCGAATTGATCTTCAGCGGCCTGGTCACGGTGCAGGGATCGCTGGTCGAGCGCCTGAACGAGTTGGAATGCGTGGGCGATTATATTTACGCCAACATCTGGCAGACCGACTACATCGTGCAGATCAACAAGTACAACGGAGTGGTGGTCGCCGTGATTGACGCCTCGAACCTGCTCACCGAAGAAGAGAAGGCGCAGCTCGACGAGCAGGAAGTGCTCAATGGCATCGCCTACCTGCCGGAGACCGACACCTTCCTGATCACGGGCAAGCACTGGCCCAAGATGTACGAAGTGCGCTTCGTGGAGAAACAGACCGGCGCGAGTCAGTAGCGCAGCCTTGTTGGGAGCGTGTCATGCACTTCTTACCCCCAACCCCTGGCCCGCTTCAGGGGTAAGCGGGAGTGTCTGTTGACCGAAAATAAGTCCCCTCACCCCCGCGACGCAGTCGAGAGGACGAGGGGATTAGGGGCGAGGGCAACGCGCTCAGACTCCGCGCTCATAAAGGGCTACCGCCCGCGCCAACGCCGCCCACTCATCCAGGCTCAGCGTCTCGGCGCGGCGTTGTGGATCAATACCGGCCTGGTGTAGCAGCGCCTCAATGCTCCCTTTGTCCAGGTGCAGACCCGCACTGAGGGCATTGCGCAGTTGCTTGCGTTTCTGGCCGAAACCAGCACGCACCACACGGAAGAACAGCGCCTCGTCCGGCACGTCTACGGGCGGGCGCTCGTAGACATCAATGCGCACTACTGCCGACTCGACTTCCGGCGGCGGCCAGAAGGCAGCGGGTTTGAGCCGCAGTACCAGGCGCGGTTGCCCGTAGAACTGCACGCTGACCGCTAGCAGGCTCATCCCGCCGGGACCAGCGATCAGCCGTTCGGCGACTTCGCGTTGCACCGTCACCACCACTCGCTGCGGGCGCGGTAGACACTCGAAGATATGCCGCAGGATGGCGCTGGTGATGTAGTAGGGCAGGTTGGCGACGATAAGATAGGGCGTGCCGCGCAGCCGTTCGCTCAGGTCAAGCGTCAGAATATCGCCGTGAATGATCTCCACGTGCGGCTGCTCGGCGAAGGTTTGTTGCAGGCCAGGGATCAGCCGGTCGTCTACTTCCACGGCCAACACACGACCGGCTCGCTCCGCCAGTACCCGCGTCAGCGCACCTGTGCCCGCGCCGATCTCCAGCACCATGCCGCCCGCCGGAATGTCCGCCAGTTCGGCGATTTTCTCCAACAGATGCGGATCGCGCAGGAAATTCTGGCCCAGGCTTTTCTTGGGCGCGAACGCGGAAGGATCGGCGGCGGGACGGTCGGTCATGAGCCTTGGGCGACGATACGCGGCACTGGCGTCAGCGCGATCCACTCGGCAACAGTCTCGCGGCTCACTTCCTGGCCGTCTTCCAGGCGCACGCGAATCTGCCGCCGTCGTATCCCTTCGACCCCCTCCTGGATCACGCGCTGTTGGCCAGGGGCCAGGGTGGCATCGCGGCGGGTGATCGTCTCGAAGGGAATCGGTTCTTCCTTGAGAATCAGGTCTTCGCTGACGCGCACGACCTGCACAGTCATGCCAGCGGTCAGGGGCGTTTCGAGCGGGGGGATGGTCATATCCAGCCCCACCGGCGCAACACCGATCTGCGCCAGCGCATCGCCCACTGTCGGGCCGAGTGCGCGGGTGGTGATCGTCTGCCCGTCGGCGATGACCGTCAGCGGCAGGGAGCGCTCGATGGCGATCACCAGGCCATCGGCAACCGGCGTGCTCAGGTCAGGAATGACACGGTCGGCCACATAGAGCACCACGCCCGCCGCGTCGAGCGCCCGCCCTACGTCTGCCTGCGTGGTGTGCAGCACCAGGGTCGTGCCGTTTTCTACGACCTGAATCGCGGCGCTGCGCAGCACGCGGATGGATAGCGGAGGCGCGTTCCAGCCCTGCGCTGCCAGTCGGGCCAGCGTATAGGGCTGCCCGTCTACCTCCACCAGGTCATGGGCGGCGAGCGATACGGAGAGTTCGGCCAGCACGTCCAGCGGATGCCGCGCCTGAGTGCGCAGCGAGTGCAGCGCACCATCGGCCTGCACAAAGACAGTGTGCGCCTTGCGCACGGTGATCGTCATGTGATCGCGCAGCGGGGTTTCTGGGGCCGGAAAGACCAGGTCTTCGGCGGCGAGGTGCACGCCCGCTTCGGCCAGCGCGGCCTGCACCGAAGCGGCATGGGTGTGCAGGCGGCGCAGACTTCCGTCTACATCCACCGTGACCGTCTTGCGGACCAGCCAGTCCACGGTCAGGACGGCCCCAGCCACCACCGCGACTGCCGCGCTCACCGCAGCAATGCGCAGCCAGCGCCGACGGATACTTCGTCGCGACTTGCTGCCCTGCTCAGCGCTCACCCCAGGAATTCCGTCTCTCGGCCCTCAAAACAACAGGGTTGCGGACACGTTGCTCGGGCCAGGCGCTCCTGCGGCACCCAGGGGAAAGTCCTTAGTGCTGCTGCCTTCCGGCCCTGACACGGTTCGGACGCCCTGCCGCGCAGGACCCAGTCCGAGCAACCTGCCAGCAACCCACGAGGAAAGGGATCACCGCCAGCGGGGACGCGGAGCATTCCCCGGCTCAGGATGTTAGCGGATTCCTACCCCCTTGTCAACGGCGGACAGGCTCCGTTTCGCCATTCAGTGCGGGCAAAAGTTGTCAGCGATTTGCCTGTCCGCGCCGGATTCCCTCTTAGATCCGCTTGAATCCGTCCAAGATTCCGATCGCAGTACAGACCTTCCCCTCTCCCCGCGACGCAGTCGCAGTGGGAGAGGGGGCAGGGGGTGAGGGGCAGCCTCAGACTTACGTCCGGATCACAGATTGCGTCAGCTTGAAGGCAACGCGAAGTCACGCTACACTATAGGTGTCCCTATGTGTGAGCAGAAGCGCGGATATCAAGGAGGCAGCGCCTGGCAAAATACCCTTAAACAGGTTCCAACGTGCCATTAAAGCGCTCTCGGTACTCTGCATTTCGCACCCGTTCACTGTTCAACAGACAGGCAAATAAACAGGAGTTCAAGGAGAACAGAACATGCGCAAACTGATCGTTCTCGTTCTGGCCCTGACCCTCGCCGTTCCTGTGACGATGGTCAATGCTCAGGAGGGTTCCGGCTTCGTCCGCACCTTCGATCTGCCCACCACCCCTGCCACCGAAGGCCCCCTGGCCGGCGTTGATCCCAGCGGCCAGACAGTCGTCTGGTGGCATCAGCACAGCGGTAGCCGCGAGGAGTTTCTCAACGGGCTGATCGCCGAGTTCAACGAGAACAATCCCTGGGGCATCACCGTCGAAGGGTCCAACCAGGGCGGTTATGGCGACATCTACCAGAAGATGATTGCCGGTATCCCCTCTGGTGACGTGCCTAACCTGGTGGTGGCCTATCAGAATCAGTCGGCGGCGTACTATCTGGCGGGCGGTCTGGTGGACGATATGGACGTATTCGTCCTCGATAAGCAGTGGGGCCTGAACGAAGCCGAAATCGCCGACTTCGTGCCTGGCTTCTTCTACCAGGACTACCTGCCGGATGGCTCGAAGCGCATTGGCTTCCCGCCCAACCGCTCGCTCGAAGGCATGTACTACAACCTGACCGCGCTCAAGGAACTGGGCTACGACGGCCCGCCGACCAGCCTGGAGGAGTTCCGCGAGATGGCCTGCAAGTTCACCCAGGAAGGGTGGAGCGGCTATGATGGCGGCGATCAACTCGGTTACCTGATCCGCACCGATGCCTCGAACATCGCGGCGGGCACCTATGCCCTGGGCGGCGACATCTACGTGGACGGGAAGTTCCAGTACAACAATCCGGCCACGGTGCAGTACATTCAGTTCATGGTTGACCTCTACAAGGAAGGCTGCGCGGGCCTGATCGCCGAGCAGTATGGCGACCAGAACGCTTTCACCGCAGGCAAGGCGCTCTTCTATATGGGTTCCAGCTCTGGTCTGCCGTTTGTCCGGCAGGGCATCGAGAGCGCGTTCGCCGAGCCGTTCGAATGGGGTCTCACCGCATTGCCGTATTCCGACGTGCCGGTGAGCGATGTCTATGGGGCGAGCGTGAGCATCCCCAAGACCACACCCGAAGCCGAACTGGCCGCCTGGCTGTTCGTGCGCTGGTTCACCGAGCCGGAGCAGCAGTCGCGCTGGGCGCTGGCCTCCAACTACTTCCCGGTGCGCTACTCGGCTGCTGAGGGCATGCGCGCCATCTTCGACGACTTCCCGCAGTTCGAGCAGGCGTGGAACCTGCTGCAGGGCGAAACCAAGGTCGAGCCGCAGATCGCCAGCTACGACGTGATCCGTGACGAGGCCCAGGCCACCTTCGAGAGCCTGCTCGCCAGCGGCGGTGACGTGGAGACTGCCCTCACCGACCTGACCAACCGCGCCAACGAGATTCAGGCTTCCTTCCAGCCGTAAATCTTCACTGGCTCACACAAGCAACGAGGTCGCCGCGTGGCGACCTCGTTCTTTTTCCCCTACGCCGTCGGCCAGACGGCGTCACGAATTCACATAGACGCGGAACACCACCGGCCCGGTCGGGCGATCAGGGTAGGGACTGCCCCCCGCCGGCTCGATAGAGACGCCGAAGCGCTGATAGGCCGTCAAGGGGCGATCAAGAGGTACGATGATATGCGTCGCCTCGCCTTGGGCCCGGAAGATGCCCCCGCTGCGCAACGTGCCTTCGGTATCGAGCAGCCAGAGTTGAAATGTCTGACCAGGGGGCAACGCGGGCAACTGTTCGACGCGGATCACCGCACGGTCGCCGCTGGCCGCGACAATCAGTTCACCGCGCAGGTTCGCCTGTTCCTCCGCGGCTTCGATGGCGTAACGGCGGGCGTCAGCCTGTGCCGCAATGGTGGCGTATACCGCGCCGGGATCAGGAGGGGGCGATCCGTTGTCCGCCAGCAGGCGCGACAACACCGCCACCCCTATCACCAGGATCAACACCGCCGCCGCCAACCAGACGCGCCCGCGACGTCCGGCGCGCCCCTGGCTGAGGCGACGGTCAGGCACAGCACGCCCGGCAGCCAGGCGACGGCGCAGATCGGCCTCCAGATGCGGCGGAGCGGGCCGGATCGGGGCCAGCACATAAAGACGCTCGGCCACTGCCTGGTATTCTGCCAGGGCAGTCTGCGCTTCCGCGTCTGTGGACAGCCACGCTTCCACGGCGGCTTGCTCATCTGGATCGAGCGCTCCCAGGGCGTAGGCTGGCAACAGCGCCAGCAACTCGTCACGACTCATCCCGTTCATCGTCGCTCAATTTTCTGCTTTCCGCTCACCACCGAGCCCGCTTTGCTCCAGTTTTCACATCCCTTGCTATCTAATACGTTCAGGAAGGGGAGGCTGGATCTTCACTCTTCTCGCCCAGCCATGCCGCGCGGAGCTTTTCCATGCCCAGGCGAATGCGTGTCTTGACCGTGCCCAGCGGCAGGCCCAGCCGCGCCGCGATCTGACTGTGCGACATGCCCCAGAAGTACGCCATCTCGATGGGCTGCCGCTGCTCGTCGGGTAGCGCTGCCGCCGCATCGCGTAGCAGACCGTGGGCAAGGTGCTGACTGTCATCTGCCGACAGAGCGTTTTCCCAGGTCTCAGGGTTGTCGTCCAGAAAGACGGGGTCGCGCAGGGCGTCGCGCTGTTGTTTGCGCAGCGTGTCAATGGCCTGACGGCGGGCAATGGTCAGCAGCCAGGGCACAAAGGCTCCCCGCGCCGGATCGAACGTCTCGGCGCGGTGCCACAAGCGCAAGAAGGTATCCTGCGTCACTTCCTCGGCGGCCATCTGCTCGTTGAGCACACGGTAGGCGACCGAGTACACCAGGGCCGCATAGCGCCGGTGTAGCGTCACCAGCGCCTCTTCGTCGCCCTGCTGAATGCGCCGTAGCAACTCAAGCTCGGCGGACTCGCCCATACCCTGCCACCCTTGCCGGTCGCGTCAGGTCGCGTCCCTGCCGCACAGACTATAACACAGGACGCCCAACCGGTACAGCGCATATTCACAATAAATGTGATCTTTTTGAAGAAAACAGATCCAACCGTCCGGCGCCGCGCGTATGCAAGAGTAACAGTCTCATGCAGACTGCAACTGTTTGTGCAGATGGAGGAAAAACATCATGTCTCGCAAAGCTCTATGGGGATTGGCAATAGTAATTGCGCTGGCGATTGTGGCGTTACCGGGGGTCGGGGCACAGGAAATGACGCCCACCGTTCAGTGGGGCGGCAACGACGAACTCGGCTCTTTCCTGGTCGGCCCCACTGGGATGACGCTCTACATCTTCGCCAACGACGAGCCCGGCGTCAGCAATTGTTCCGGCGATTGCCTGGCCAACTGGCCGCCGCTGCTGGTCGAAGAAGGGCAACAGCCCACCCTGGCGGCGGGCATCCCTGGCCGACTGGGCGTCATTCAGCGCCCGGATGATGGCACCTTTCAGGTCGTCTACAACGGGATGCCACTCTACACCTGGATCAACGACAAGCAGCCCGGTGATGCCACTGGCCACAACGTGCGCAACGTGTGGTTTGTCGCCAAACCGGCGGACGTGTCGCTGGGAGGCAACGACGAATTGGGGCCGTTCCTGGTAGGTCCTAACGGCATGACGCTCTACATGTTCACCAAAGACGCCCCTGGCATCAGCAACTGCTCCGGCGACTGTCTGGCCAAATGGCCGCCGCTGCTGGTCAGTGAAGGGCAGCCGCCCACCCTGCAGCCGGGTCTGCCAGGCACGGTGAGCACCATCGAGCGGGAAGATGGTACCTACCAGGTGACCTATAACGACATGCCGCTCTACACCTGGGTCAACGATCAGCAGCCTGGTGATGCGACAGGCCAGGGTGTCAACGATGTCTGGTTCGTCATTCAGCCGCCGACTGTGCGGGTGGGCGGCAATGACGAACTGGGATCGTTCCTGGTCGGGCCGGATGGCATGACGCTGTACATCTTCACGAAAGACGCGCCAGGTGTGAGCAACTGCTACGACGACTGCGCTGTCAAATGGCCGCCGCTGCTGATCCCAGAGGGTCAGCAACCAACCGCTGGTGACGGCGTCACCGGCAAGCTGGGCGTGATCGAGCGCCAGGATGGCACCTATCAGGTGACCTACAATGATATGCCGCTGTACTACTGGTTCAAGGATGTCGTCCCCGGCGACGCCACCGGCCAGAACGTCGGTGAGGTGTGGTTTGTGGTCAGCCCGGAGGAGAGCATGGGAGCAGAACCCGCGGCCCCAGCGCTGGACGGGGCGGCCCTGGTGGCACAGCGCTGCACCGTCTGCCATAGCGCCGGGCGGATTGACAATGCCCGCAAAGACCGCGCTGGCTGGGAAGCGACCGTGGATCGCATGATCGGCTATGGCGCACAGCTCAACGCCGACGAGCGCCAGGCCGTCATAGACTACCTGAGCAGCCGCTAAAGCGTCTCCCCGCACTGCCGCCAGGAGAGGGCCAGACTCACACGCTCTGGCCCTCTCCGCCTTCAGGCTTTAGGGTCGGGGCACCGCCAGGTCGGGCGAACCGGCGGGCGAGAGCCGCAAGTCAGGCTGTGTGGCCTGGATCAGCTCGTGAATGATCTGGGCGTACTTGACTTTCTCGCGGGCGAACTGCGCCAGCGAGTCGGCGCTCACCCACGGCTTGTACAGCGCGCCCGGCCCGGAGACGAGCGACGGCCCCGGCTCAATCTTGAAGTAGCACGGTGAACACACCCGCGCCATCTCCGCACCGTCGTAGAAGCGATTGAAGCCGCCAAACGAATCCGCCAGCATGATGTGCAGATCGAGCGGCAGGTCAACGGCCCGGCGGATGCCCGCCAGTTGTGGCAGCGACAGGTCGCCCAGCGGGTTGAACGTCCCCGCGCCGAGCGACTGCAACACGCGCGCCCCCGCTGCCGAGCCATGCCCGGCGAAGATGCTGACCTTGATCGTCACGTCGGCGGGCAGGTCACCGCGCAGGCGCAGCTCGTTGAGCAGCCACAGCAGCCCTTCGTCAATGGCCAGAAAGCCGCGAAAGCCCAGGTCTACCAGGCGCAGAATCTCCGCAACGACGTAGCTGAGTTGATCCGAGCCGCGGAAGCGCAGGCCAGACAGCCCGCCCTCCGGGGTAGCGAGTTGCCGCCCCACGTCCCAGCCGGAGCGTGGGCCGGGCGTCATGATCACTTCCAGACGGGCGGCGGCGGCCATCTGCGCCAAGTCGCGCAGTTCGGCGTCGTCCAGCAGCGACGATCCCATGACCACCGCGATCAGGCGATGGATGGCGATCTGCCGCCAGTGCATCTCGTCAATGAGCGCTTCCAGCACCTGCGGGCGCTCGATGCCGGATATTTCCATGCGGTAGTGCCCGCCGTCGGGGAAGGTGCGCCCCGATGTCGGCAGGTCGTAGGCGTCGCGGCCAGGGATGCCGACCGCCTCCATCATGGCCCGCACGTCGTGTAAACTGCGCATTCAGCGTCTCTCCAAAAAAACTATGTGGACAGGAAGACTAATCGCTCTCTTTGCCGTGCAGCAGCGCCAGCACCTCAGCATAAACCTCGTCTTTCAGCGTGAACCAATGTTCCGGCTGCGGGAAGGACTTGTTCTGCACCTCGCTCACATACTGTTTCAGCCCGTTGAGGATGATCTCGCCCGCGTTGCCGTAGACCTTGGCCATCTTGGGCTTGAAACGGGGGTACAGTCCGAACATGTCGTGAAAGATCAGCAGTTGCCCGTTGGCGTGCGGGCCAGAGCCGAGGCTGATGATCGGGATATTGGCCCGCTCGGTGATGATCTGGCAGATGCGATCCGGCACCATCTCCAACAGGATCGCATACGCGCCCGCCTCTTCCAGGATCGCCGCATCCTCAACGATGCGCACGGCGCGCGCGGCGTCGCGCCCCTGCACCCTGAACCCGCCCAGGCTGGAAGCGCTCTGCGGCGTCAGGCCCAGGTGCCCCATGCAGGGGATGCCTGCCGCCACAATGCCCGCCACGCGGTCGGCCATCTCGCGCCCGCCCTCCAGCTTGACCGCGTCGCAACCGGCCTCGGCCATGAAGCGACCGGCGTTGCGGATGGCGTCTTCGACCGATGCCTGATAGGTCATGTAGGGCATGTCGCCGATGACCCACGCTGTCGGCGCACCGCGCCGTACCGCCTGCGCGTGTCGGATCATGTCGGCCATGGTGACCGGCAGCGTGCTCTCGTAGCCCAGGACGGTCATGCCCAGGCTGTCGCCCACCAGGATCATCTCCACGCCCGCCTGTTCCTGCAGGTAGGCGGTGGGATAGTCGTAGCAGGTGAGCATGGTGATCGGTTCGCCGCGCTGATATTTGTCGTAAAGATAGGGCAGCGTAATCTTCTTACGTTCGGTCATAAGGTTTTTGCCTCCTCCTGTTCAAAAAAGGCATTCTTACGTTGCTCTCATTATCGGCCACAATGGCGCTGGGCGAAAATCGCCTGCCAGCCAACTCCAGCCTCAACAGACCCATCGATCGCTGGTATAATCGGCGCAGTCTCACCCACACTTTCGCACGATCCGCCCCCTGAGGGCATTCGCATTCGAGGACTGTTGATGGCCGAGAATACGTTGCTGGACAAACTGGCCGGCATTGAGGCGCGTTATGACGAGTTGGAACGGTTGATCGCCGATCCGGCCAACATCAGCGACTATGAAAAAGTAGCCGCCTATGCGCAAGAACGCGCCGAGATTGCCGACCTGGTCAACACGGCGCGGCAGTACCGGCAGGCCCTGCGCGACCTGGAAGAAGCCGAAGCCCTGCTCGACGATCCGGATATGGCCGGCCTGGCCCGCGAGGAGGTCGAGCGACTGGATGCTCTGATTCCCGATCTCGAAGCTCAGTTGCGCCGGATGCTGCTGCCCAAAGACCCGCGCGACAACAAAAACGTGATCGTCGAGATTCGCGCAGGCGCGGGCGGAGACGAAGCCGGGCTGTTCGCCGCCGACTTGTTCCGCATGTACTCGCGCTACGCTGAAGATCACGGCTGGAAGGTGGACGTGCTCAGCGCGCACGAGACGGGCGTCGGCGGATACAAGGAGATCATCTTCCAGGTGCGCGGGCATGGCGCGTATTCGCGGCTGAAGTACGAAAGCGGCGTGCACCGCGTGCAGCGCGTCCCCGTCACCGAAAGTCAGGGGCGCATTCACACCTCGACGGCCACCGTCGCCGTGTTGGCCGAGATGGACGAGGTCGAAGTCGAGATCGACCCCGACGACCTGCAGATTGATACGTATCGCTCGGCGGGCGCGGGCGGTCAGAACGTGCAGAAGAACGAGACCGCCATCCGCATCACGCATCTGCCCACCGGCATCGTCGTCTCCTGCCAGGACGAGCGCAGTCAGCTTCAGAACAAACAGCGCGCCCTGTCCATCCTGCGGGCCAAACTCTACGAAATGGAACAGGAACGTCTGCGCGAAGAACAAGACGCCGCCCGCCGCAGTCAGGTGGGCACGGGCGAGCGCAGCGAGAAAATCCGCACCTATAACTTCCCGCAGAACCGCGTGACCGATCATCGCATCAACAAGTCCGTCTACAACCTGCCCGCCGTGCTCGACGGGCAACTCGACGAGTTCATTGACGAACTGGCCACGCGCGAAGAAGCTGAACGTCTGCAAGCTATCGGCGTGTGACAGCTCGGCCCCCAGGTATCTATGACCGACCTGCACACAGTGGCGGCAGCGCTGGCCTGGGCGCGTCAGGCCCTGGCACGGACTTATGTCGCCGAACCGCTCGACGGACCGGTGTTGCTGGCCCATGTGCTGGGCTGCGACCGCGCCGCGCTGCTGGCTCACCCTGAACGCCCCCTGACGCCGGACCAGGAAACCGCTTTTCGCGCCCTCATCGCCCGCCGCGCCGAAGGTATGCCTGTCGCCTACCTGACCGGGCGGCGCGCCTTCTTCGACCTGGAGTTACTGGTCACGCCGGACGTGCTCATCCCCCGCCCGGAGACCGAGCATCTGGTCGAACTGGCGCTGGCATGGGCGCGCAAGCGCGGCGGACACCTGCGTCTGATAGACGTGGGTACCGGCAGCGGGGCGATTGCGCTGGCCCTGGCCCGTCACCTGCCCGGAGCGCGGGTGTGGGCCGTTGACCTGTCATTCGCTGCGCTGCGAGTGGCCCGCGCCAATGCCGCCCGTCACAGCCTGAGCGAGCGCGTGCACTTCCTGCAGGCGGACTTGCTGACAGCCTGCGGCGGCTCATTCCCGCCCTTCGACCTGATTGCCGCCAATCTGCCCTACATTCCCGCCGTCACTCTGCCAGACCTGCCGGTCTCGCGGCACGAGCCGTTGCTGGCGCTGGACGGCGGCCCGGACGGGCTGGCGCTGATCCGGCGGCTGATGGCGCAGGCTCCGCGCGCCCTGGCCGCAGATGGGCTATTATTGATGGAGATTGAGGCAACCCAGGGTGAACAGGTGATGGCGCTCGCTGCTCAGGCATTCCCTGGCGCGACGATCCAGGTGCACCGGGACTATGCAGGGTTGCCGCGTGTGCTCAGCGTAGAACGGAAAGGGTTGACGTGAGCCAGATCATCAAAGCCAATCATCCGCAAGCTGCTGCCATGGCCGCAGCCGTCATCGCCCGCGGTGAATTGATCGTCATGCCCACCGACACTGTCTACGGCGTGGGATCGGCGATCGAGGAAACCGCCATCGAGCGACTGTTCGTCGCCAAACGCCGTCCCCCCGAACGCGCTATCCCCGTGCTGCTGGCCTCGCCTGACGACGTGTGGCGCGTGGCCCGCGAGTTTCCGCCGCAGGCGCGACGGCTGGCCGAGGCGTTCTGGCCCGGCCCGCTGA
>DAOTZZ010000175.1:0-12365 GCA_034433965.1 Anaerolineae bacterium | reverse complement strand
GGTTGAGAACGTAGGTCAGCGTGGCGTTGTTCGGCGCGCATGCGGTGAGCACCAGCGTCCCTTCGAAAACCTGGAACGCGCCGATCAGACCCAGCACCAGGTTGAAGAAGATCGTCGGGCTGAGCATGGGGACAGTCACATGGCGGAACTTGGCCCATTCCCCCGCCCCGTCAATCTCGGCGGCTTCGTACAGTTCTTTGGGAATACCTTTCAGGCCGGCCAGGTAGATCACCATCTGCCCGCCAATGCTCCACCAGCTCATCATAATCAGTGAGGGCAAGGCCCAGGTAGTGCTGGCGATCCAGCCCGGCCCTTTGATCCCCACCAGGTCCAACAACTGATTGACTAGGCCAAACTCCGGGTTGAGCAGGTAGGTCCACATCACGGCCACGGCCACGCCGCTGACCATGGTGGGCATGAAGTAGATGGTGCGCCAGAAGTTCACCCCGCGCAGTTGCTGGGCCAGGATCATCGCCACCAGCAGGGCAAAGAGCGTCCCGGCGGGTACGCTGCCAATCACATAGAGCGACGTCACTTTGAACGACTGCCAGAACAGGTTGTCGTCGGTGAACATCTTGACGAAGTTATCCAGCCCCACCCATTGTGGCGCTGTCTTGAGGTTATAGCGGGTGAAGGCCAGGTAGAAGGAGCGCACCATCGGGTAGGCGATGAAGGTGAAAAAGCCGATGACCCAGGGCGAAATCATCAAATAGAAACTCACCGCCTCCCAGCGAGCCATGGACGTTCTGCCCAGCCAGCGCAAGAACAGCGGCGGAGGCGCTTCTTTCTTTCGTGTTACAGCCACAGTTCCCTCCTGCAAGTGACAACGCGCAACCCGTTTGGCTTCACCGCCGAGCTACACAGGTAGACAATGCGCTCCCTGGCGCGTTGACAACCGACACCAGGGAGCAGCATTGGCTCAATTCAATGAACTACCTGCCAGCCTCACTCTTGGGCCAGGCACTCGGTGGAGTCAGCCGCGATCTTGTCCAGGTAGGGCTTGGGATCGACATTCGCCCCGCCTTCGCCAAGCAGCAGTTCAAGCAGGTCAATGATCGGTTCCTCGATGCACTGCACATAGTTCGGGTTCAGGGCATCGTCGTGCCGCCCCACATGCTTGGCCTCGGCCAGGAACACACCGAAGAAGGGGTGATCGGCCATGCCGGAGGACTCCATCAGCGGGCGCAGCGCCGACAGCGCATAACCGCCGCCGTAAGCCTTCTGGCCCGGCTCAGTCGCCAGCTCGCGCAGCAGCAACCAGGCTTCGTCCGGATGCTGCGTCCCCTTGTTGATGCCAAAACCGGCCCAGCAGATGGTGCTCTCGCGGAAACCATCCTCACGAGAGGGCGGCGGGACCGCGGCGAACGACAGGTTGGGGTTCTCCGACCAGGACTGATAGAACCACGGGCCGTACCACGGATACATGGCGACGAAGCCATCGGCCAGCAGGTTGCCCTGGAAAGCGCTCTGCACTTCCAGCGTGGGCGCTACGTGATACTTGTGCACCAGGTCACGATACCACTCGAAAGCGGCTACCGCTTCGGGGCTGTTGATGTAGCCCTCAGCCGTCGTGCCGTCGGGGCTGATCGTGTGCGAACCGAAGGTGAAGATAGCCGTCTGGAAGGCGCGTGCCCAGGTGCCCATCGTGCGCGTGCCATACTGCACGATGTTGTTCGGGTCGAAGTCCGGGCTGAGCGCGTTGTTGCCGTTGGCATCGAGCGTCATCAGTTGGGCATATTCGAGGAAGTCGTCATAGGTCCAGCCGTCCTGCGGCAGCTCCAGACCGGCAGCTTCGAGCATGCCCGTGTTGATGATGGTCACCGTGGTGGCGTAGTCTTTGTTCAGCAGATATTGCACGCCGTCAATGGCACCGACTGCCAGCAGCTCCGGATAGTAGTCATCCAGGTTGATGCCCACTTCGGGATCGTTGATGTAGTCATTGAGCGGCAGCAGGAAGTCTTTCATCTTCCCCAGGAAGCCGGAGTCGACCATCACCACGTCCGCTGCCGTGCCCGCCGTGAGTTGCGTCAGCAGCTTGACATGAGCATCGTCGCCCAGTGGTTCATTGACGACGCTGATGTTGGGGTACTTCTCCATGAAGCCATCCAACACCACCTGCGTGACCTTAGCCGCGTTTTCGTCGTCCCAGGTTGCCAGGCGCAGGTTGATTTTCTCCTGAGCGCTGGCGTGCCCGGAGAAGGCCAGCAACACCGCACTGAGCACCAGCGCGGTCGCCAGCATAGCCGATAGTTTACGATACATGGAAACCTCCTGGAAAACTCAAAATCTTGACGAGAAACTGCTCAATTCAGCTTGACCTGCTCGCTGTTCCTCAGATCGTCTGTCGTCAGACCTCCCCTCATTCATGTAGTGCGCTGTCTAGATAAGAGTGTGAGTGGCCAGCGTCTGCCAGCCGGAGTGTTACGCGGTTCTATTGTATATGAGTATAGCATTGCCAGAACCGCAAGTCAATGAATTGTCTAGTCAAATCATGCAAAAGTCTAGACAGAATTTATGCCCTCAACGCAAGTCCTCCGCAACTCTGCGGAGGATCGCCTCCACCGCCCCCTGCGCTCGCTCCAGCGTCCCGTCCACAAAGGCGATAGTCGGGATGTGCACGCCGTCCATCGGCAACGGCTGATAGGGCGCGTAGCCAGACTCGAAGACGCCGGTGCTGCCGCGCGACGGATCGCCCTCGCAAATGTGCCCGAACAGGCGCGCGTAGCGTCCCACCCAGGACGGCACCTGTCGCCAGGGGCCGGAGCGTTGGAACAATGGGAAGATGTTCAGCAGCCCGTCCCACCAGTCTTCGCCGGCGACCAACAGATCAGGGCACTCTGCGCGCAACCGTCCTACCAGGGCTTGATACCCTTCGCGCACGTTGAAATCCGGGTCGTTCGTCCACACCTCGACCGTATCCAGAAACACCGCATCGAAGCCATAGCGATCGATCAGGCGGGTGATCTGCCGGCAGAGTTCGGTCTGCCAGGCGGGAGCGCCAGGGTTGAGCCACGCCTGCCAGCCCGTATCGTGGGCGCGGCTGGTGTCCCAGTCCGGCTGATTGCCGTGAAACACATTGCGCGTAGCCGACTTCATGTACGACGACGGACCGAAGGTATGAAAATTGGGTGCCCAGGCGTTGGCGCAGTTGCCGCCGAACATGGGCATCACGTGCACGCCCAGCGCGCGCGCTTCCTGGCATAGCGCCGCAAAGCCATCCTCGCCGCCCAGACGTGGTTCCGGGCGGTAATCTCCATATTGCCAATAGTAACGCCCCTCCCAGCCAGGCAGATAGGCCAGGATGCGTCGCCCGTCGAGGCGCTCAGCAGCGAAACGGATGATCCGCCGCATGTCCTCATAAGTGTTGAAGACGTAGCCCGACCAGTGCATGCCGTGCAGCGTCAGGCACAGCCGGATATCGCGCGCCCAGGCGGGCACGTCAGCGCGGTGCTCCCACGGGAGCAACCCGAAGGCGGATTCGGCAAAGGCCAGTTGTTCAGTGCGAAACGTGCCCGGTTGCACGCCCACGTCGAGCACCCACAACGGCACGTCTATCCGCCGGTCGAACCAGCGAGCATCTTCTTCGTGAATGCATTCCAGAGTGTATGTGCCCGCCAGATCACCCATACGTTCCTGATAAATGGCGAAACGCTTGGCCCGCGCGTGCCCGTCTTCGCAGCGCGCGCCAAGCAGCGTCCCGTCTGGCAGGCGCGCGCACAGCAACGGCAGACGCAGCCGGTTCGGATAGCGCTCTAGAAAGCCCTCGCCGATGTCTGGCACCGGCTCATCGAGCATATCCAAGGGGGTCAGCGGCGGCAGGCCGCGTACCAGCACCTTGACCGCGCGAATCTTGTGCGGCGCGCTGACCGTGATGCTCAGGTGCAGGCGACGGTCCGGCCCGCGCAGCACGCGCGCTTCCAACGAACCAGGCGCGCGCTGCTGTTGACCGGCCCAGCTCAGTTGCCCGCAACGCAGGTGCCACAGCGCGCCGTCATCGGTCACAGTGACCTGCGCCGGATCGAGGCCGTACAGGTTCTCCAGCGTGACGATCTGAAAACTCAACCGCCAGCCGGAGATTTCAAAGAGCGGATCGCGCGGATCGAAACTGGGATGATGCATGATTGGCGTCCTCTTGGCTGCTCTGCTAGCATACAGGCCTGCTGACCACTAGTTGACAACGCAAACGTTCTATTAGACAATTGGTTGTATATACATCATGATCGGCTTTTCCATCGAAGCCAGGACATCGAGGAGTCTATGTGCCCAGTGCTCGAACGTGACAGCAGTATCCCGCTGTATATGCAGGTTGCCGAAATTCTAACCCAGCGTATTCTGAACGGCGATTATCCTCCCGGCTCCAGCCTGCCCGCCGAAGCCGATCTCTGCGCCGAATTCGACATTGCGCGGGGCACCGTCCGTCAGGCCCTGAGCAGGCTGGAGTCCGCGGGTTTCGTGCGGCGCGAACAGGGTCGCGGCACTTTCGTCACCTGGGGCCAGGGCCACACCGGCAATCGCCTCACCAGCAATCAGATTGGCTTTGTCGTGCCCTACGTGCGCGATTCGTTCGTCTCCACCATCTTGCTGGGCGCAGAGCGCGCTGCCACCGAACACGACCTCTCCATGACCTTCAAACACGCCGCCAACGATCCCGACCGGCAGGACGAAGTGTTGCAGGAACTGGCCGAGCAACGCCTGGCGGGCATTGTGCTCTACCCGGTCAACTCGATGCGCTCAGAACGAGTGCGGCAGTTGCTGGGCATGGGCTTTCCAGTGGTGCTGATAGACCGCTATCTGCCGGGCAGCGGCGCTGACTACGTAATGTCCGATCATTTCTACGGCGCGCTGCGTGCCACGCAGCATCTACTGGAACTGGGGCACCGGCGCATCGGCCTGGTGTCGTGGCGCGACCCGGCCATCAGCCTGGAACATCGCGCCGCCGGCTATCGTCAGGCGCTGACCGAAATGGGTCTGTCCTACGATCCCGACCTGGTCTGCGTCGTGGAAGGGTATCCCAGCATTGATCTGGGGCCACTGTGTCACTTCCTGGATCGCAGCGCGGGCGTCACCGCCGTTTTCGCCGTCAACGATCAGATTGCGCTGGCCGTCTACAAGGCCGCGCGGCAACTGGGCATCCGCATCCCCGAAGACCTGGCCCTGGTGGGCTTCGACAATCTGGACTTCACCATGCATCTCGATGTCCCGCTCACCACCGTGGAGCAGCCCGCCTTTGAACTGGGGCAACAGGCCGTGTGGGCGCTCATCCAGCGCATCGAAAACCCGGCGGCAGAACCGCAGCGCATCATCCTGCCGACCCGTCTGGTTGTGCGCCGGTCGTGCGGAGCCTACCTCAAACATGCGGTGCCTGTTGCCCCCTGATTCTCACCGCTGAGCGAAGGCTTGCTCAGCGGTGCAGGATCACCGTAGCCTGTGTCGCTCCGCGCAGCACAATCTCATATGCGCCTTTCTCCAGGGCTTTCCACTCGCTGCGTGCGTCGGGCTGCGCGGCCTGCACGCTCACCTGGTCCACCGCGCCGACGCCGTGTACGTGCAACACGATCTGCCGCAGCAGTGCCTGCTGCAGAGTAAGTTCTATCGCGTCCTCTCGCTCCTGGCACTGAACGACGGTATCGCCCTCGTCCTCGTAGACAGTATAGGCGCTGCGCCCCTGCGGATAGACCTCCAGGATCAGCGGATCGACTGCCCCCTGCGGAATGCGCCGCGCCTCCTGCATCATCGGCAAGATCGCGCCCCCGCGCACGAACAGCGGCAGCGTATCAAGCGGAGCGCGCACGCGCACAGTTGCCGGGCCGCTGTGACGCTCGCCCGTCCAGTAATCGAACCAGACCCCTTCTGGCAGGTACACCGTCCGCTCTTCGCCTGCGTCGTAGATCGGCGCGACCAGCAGCCACGGCCCCAGCATGAACTGCAAATCCTTGTCATACGTGTTGGGATCGTCCGGAAAGACCAGCGGCATGGCCCGGATCACCGGCAGGCCAGTGTGATGCGCCTCGTGCGCCAGACTGTACAGATAGGGGAATAACCGGTAGCGCAGCAAGGTATAGCGGCGCACAATCGTCAGTGCCTCCGGCCCAAAAATCCACGGCTCGCGCGGCGTATCGCCGTGCATCCGCGCATGCGAGCACAGCAGCGTGAACTGTGCCCAACGCACGTAGAGCTGCGGGGTAGGCATCCCGCGGAACGCGCCGATGTCGTTGCTCCAGAACGGCACGCCCGACAGCCCCACCGATAGCCCGCCGCGGATGGTGCAGGCCAGGCTTTCGAAGTCCGCCGCCGGATCGCCCGACCAGCACACCGGGTAACGCTGATTGCCCGCCGTGCCGGAGCGACTCCAGACCACGCCATAGCCGCGCTCCTGTTGCGTCACCTCGAACACACACTGGTTGTAGAGCAGCGGATAGAGGTTGTGCATGGTCGCGCCAGTCTGTCCGTTGTAGAAGACGGCATCGTGTGGGATGTCCTCCCCGAAATCCGTCTTGAACACATCCGCGCCCATGCGCAGCACCGGACGATGCAAGTCCTGATACCAGCGATATGCCGCCGGATTGGTGAGGTCTACGATGGCCACGCGAGCGTTCCAGGAAGTCTCCGGCGTGGCGAAGCGCACCACCCCATCGGGGCGCGGAGCCAGCGACAGCCCGTAGTCTATGATGTAGACCTCACCGTCAGGGCGTTTCACAAAATACCCTTCGCGCCTGCCGATTTCGAATAACTCACTCTCAACCGAAATGTACGGGTGTTCCCACAGACACAGGTGCAGGTCGCGGGCGTGCAGGTCGGCGATGAAGCCCTCGACATCGGGGAATGCCTGACGATCCCAGGTGAAATCGCAATATTTGCGCCAGGCCATCCACCAGGGGTCCACGTGTACCACGTCAGCGGGCAAGTCGTGCTCGCCCAGACCGTCCACCAGCTTCTGCATGGCCGCCTGATCGCGGTACGAGCCGCACGAACTGACCCACAGTCCGAACGTCCACTTCGGCGGCACAGGCGCGCGTCCGGTGAGTGCCGTGTAACGCTCCAGGATATCGGCGAGCGTCGGCCCGTAGATCAGGTACAGGTCGAACGCGGCGGTCTCGGCAACGATCGTGTAGGACTGACAGGAAACCGTGCCCAGCTCCCAGGTAATGCGCGCACCGGTGTCCAGCAGCAAGCCATAGCCCCGCGTGCTGAGCAGGAAGGGGATGTTCTTGTGCGAGCGCTCACTGGTCGAGCCGAGCGCGTCCACCGTCCAGGTGACGATGCGCTGCCCCACCTTGTCCAGGGGAGTGAATTTCTCGCCCAGGCCGAACAGGTGCTCGTCGGGGCGCAGATGAAACGACTCGCACACGCGGGGAGCATCGCCTTCGTGAAAATACCCCAACGGCCATACGAAGGGGCGTCCCAGGCCATCTACGTCGCCCGGATTCTCGCGCAGCAGATCGTGTCCAGCCGGATCGAGCAGGCGCAGGAACCAGGGGTCGCGCCCCAGGTGCAACGTCAACGCCCCGCCCGATACCTGCAGCCCCTCTACGGATTCCTGCACCTGCAACGGCACCCGGCTCTGCGTATCACCGACGATGATCGGCGTTGGCGGATCGAGCCGCCCTCCCGGCGCGACAAAGGTGATGCGCCAGAGGTAGGGCGTGATGGCGCAGCAGGTCAGGCTGGCTTCTTTGCCGGCGGCAGTATGCGCGGTGAGGTACAGGGTATCCGCTTCCAGCCGCCAGCCTGCCAGGCGGGTGACCCAGTCGAAACCAGCCGGAGCGTGATAAGGCAACACGTTTTCCACAGCATTCCCCTCTCAGTCATAGCGCCCGTACAACTCGGCAGCTTCCATCATGGCATTGATGTTCTCGATGGGAGCGTCTGGTGGAATGTTGCTGCCGTCCTGAATGATCAGCCCGCGGAAATGCGCGAGTTTCTCGATCACGCGGCGGGTCGCTTCGCGCACCTGCTCCGGCGTGCCATCGCGGATGAGCATGGGGTTGACATTGCCGATGAGCACCACGCGCCCGCCCATCACCTCGCCAATGCGATCCAGGTCTACCTGATAGCCGAAGCCCTGAAACTCGTTGATCTGCAAATCGTCGCGGAAAATCTCCAGCAGATGATCGGCTTTGCCGCACATGTGCAGGCTGGCCCAGCCGTCGAAGTGAAAGCGCAGCCGCTGATTGTAGGGCAAGGCGAACTCGCGGAAGGCCTCCGCCGACAGCGACACCGCCAGATCATCCGTCCAGGCAAAACTGCGCGGCGCCGGCCAGTCCATCACTTCGGCGCAATAGTCCAGCCAGGCGATCATCTTGTCGGTGACGATGCGTAGCACTTCGTGCAGAAAATCCGGGCGCTCGTAGACGGCGGTGAACGCTTCCACCTGTCCCATCACGTCGCCGGTCACGCCGAACGGCCCGTCAGAGGTGTTGGTCAGCGACGGGTTTGCGCCGGGGTAGAAGATCGGCCCGCCCTGGAAGCGCACAGGGTACTTGTCCGCTACGGCAATCATCGCCTCGCGGTAGGCGATCTGCCGGGCATTGATGCCGGTGTGCACATAGTCAATGGCTTCCAGGCGGCGCAGGTCTTCGTCCGTCTTCACCCATCCCTCGCCCACCCAGGGGATGTCGTCGTCGGGAAAGTGAACCTGGCAGCCCAGGCTGCCCGCTTCGAACGTATTCTGGAAGTCCGTCCAGGCCCCCACCCACGCGCCGGTGATGCTGTAAGCGTCGGTGCGGATGTTTTCCAGCAACCACTTCTGGCACAGAATTTGTGTGCGCAGCATGGTTTCGGGGTCGCTATAGTAATCACGAAAGCTCACCCCCACCTTGGGGATCAGGAAGCGGTGAGCAATGGCCGGGATGACCGGTACGCGGTCGGGTGTCTCGAAGCGCTTGGCCTTCTGCACACGCTCGCGCCGCGCCTCGATCTCCTCGATCGGCACGGCAATCTCTATCACCTTGGACATAGTACAGACGCTCCCGCTAGAACTGTGTTGTGGGAGATTAGCGGCGACAATGGAGGCAAGACAACGATCCCAACAACAACCTTCGGCACAAAGGAAAGGCTGGTAGAGCGGGCATTGGCCGCTCTACCAACTTCGCTATCTATCCAGGTCAACATCGGTACGGGCAAAGGCGCTGCATAGCAGGCGATAGCCCTCTTCCATCTCTTCCGGATCAATATTCAAGTCGTCGGCATATTCCGGATCGTGTTCCACCGAGCCAGCCAGCACACGGGTCATACAGGCACGACAGATTCCGCTCAGGCAACTATGTGCCAAAAAGATACCTGCCCGTTCTGCTGCCTCCATGATCGTTTCGTCTGGTTCGGCCTCAAAAGTCACCTCGCTTTTCACCAGGCGAATCGTCGGCACGGCAATTCATAGCTCCTGCAGGACTTCCTCGTCTGCGACCACCGGCGCCCACTCGACAGTCAGCCCATCGTCGGGAATGTCGCGCACCATGGCTTCCACCACCGGATACAACCGTTCGAAGTACGGGGCCAGTTGCGCAGCAGGATCGTCTTTGTGAGCAGCCACGAAATTGACCATGATCTGCCGCGCCTCGTCGGTCAGACGTTGCAGTTCTTCACGCCCGGCACTGTCGTCACCCAACAAATGCTTGAGCCACTTATAGCCATAGCTAACGTGAATGGCCTCGTCCGCCCAGTCGTAGTCCATGTCCTGCGAACTGCCGTCGTCCTGCGCCGATTCCAGGATGCGCAGTTCGATTTGCTTGGTACCCGCTCGCAGCAGCCCCTCTTCATAATAGTGCAGCAGCGCCAATCGCTGTGCCGGGGGCACGCTTCCCAGCGCGTTGTACAGGCCGTTGGCCCAGGGCACCAGGTCGGGCACGTTCCAACCCCAGCCTTCCAACACCCGCCACCCCATGGTGCTGTGCCGCGCTTCGTCCCATGACCAGCGGGCCAGGTCGAGGTAGAAATCCCAGGGTTCGTTGTCCAGGTCCCACATCACCGAGGCAGGCACTTCCGCCGCCCAGATTTCGTTGAAGTGACTGATGGCCGACCACACCTGCATGGCCACACGTTTATCGAGCGCTTCGATACGCTTCCAGGCAGCGCGCCCGGCGGCGTCGTACTTGTTTTCGTGCGGCAGATGAAACAGCGCTGGTCGCCAGCGCGGGTCGCGCTCGACCGTGCGCGGCACATCGTAGGGCGGGCGTCCCGCGCAGGGGTGCGCCTCGGGCATGGGCACGCGCCCGCCCAGCCCGTCCAGCCCACCAATGCTGGCGACGTACCGCGCCAGATAGTCTCGCCAGTCTGCCAGAGAGCCTGGCTCATCGTCATACACGCGCTCGACCAGGGCGCGCATACGGGCGATCTGCATCTGCTTGTCCGCCACGATATGTTGCAGCCGGTAGACAGTCGGCGCATCATCCAGCGGATCAGTGCGATCCAGATAAGCCTGATAGCCCGCCACAAGCGCAGGCAGCAGCACATCGTAGACGCCGGCGACAAACTCGCGCGAGTCCTTCGCTTTGGCGACCTCAGCCAGCAGGGCCAGCACATCGGGATCGTACTTGCGATCCACATCGCGGCGGGGATAACGTAGTTCCAGGATGCGCGTGCGCAGTGCATCAGCGTGTTGGGCTGTCTGCCACATGTCTTCGCTGAGCTGTCGCTTGAGATCCCATTGGCTGGTGCCTACGAACCAAGCCGCCAGCGTGCGCATCAGGGTGCGCTCGGCCACATAGAAGCGCTTCAAAATCTGCGAAGCTGACTCGACCCGCGCCTGCTGCGCCACAGTCCGAGAAGAAGGGAGTGCCTTGGCCATGATTGTTCCTCCATGTATGCTTCGTCCGAATGATTGGCACTAGGCGATGCCCTGCGCATGGCGCTTCTGCATCTTCACCGGCGTGTTTTCCAGCAACCACGCTTCCATGCGGTCGCGGATTTGCTCTGGTGTCTCATCGTAGCCGTAGGTCTCTAGCAGGACAGGCGTCCACTTCTGCCCCCACCGCACATGGAAATTCTCGTCGCTCCAGTCGTAGGACACGGCAGCGGCGGAGATTTCATCGTCGATCTCTTCCCAGTGCTCGCGGTTGGCGCGCTTCTCTGGCATGCCGTTTGGCTCGATGACCGTTGTCAGCAGCGCATATTGCTCAACAGCGGGCAGCCTCATCATGACGTTGTAAATCTGCACCACCTGCGGCACTTCCTCGATCTTCAGACCAAGCTGCTGCACGCGAATCTGGCCAAGCTGACTGTGCCGCACCTCATCCCACAGATGCCGCGCGACGTTGTGCTGATATTCCCAGGGCATCTCCGGCGTCATCCACAGGATCGAGCCGAGCGTCTCCGCCGCGGTCATCTCGTTGAGATAATGCTTGAAGCGCCACAGGCGATGTCCCTCCGGGTCGGCCTTGCGGTCCGGCTCGAAATCCTCATCTGGATTGAAGATCGGCCAGTCCGGCATCCGCTGACACTCTTTCCAGGGCAGCAACAGAGCGCGCTGATCAGGACGCTGCGGCGCTTCGCCCTTTGGGCCAGCTCCGGTCGGGCCGCCATCGGCTGCCAGCAGGGCCGCGATGTAGTCGCGCCAGGCTTCCCAGCCCGGATAGCGGTCGGCAATCGTGGGGAAGTATTGCTCGGCCCAGGCGACCTGTTTCTCTGTGTTGGCGATCAGCGTCTCGGTCACCTTCACCGTGGGATTGTCGAAGTCCGGCCAGGTGACCTCCGGATGGGTGTGGTACGCTTCGAGCAACGCTTTCTTGACCACCAGGTAGACCGTGGCGATCACCTCAGCGGTATTCTGGGCGTAATCTAGCTCGGCGAACAGCCGTTGCAGCGTGGGGCTGAGATTACGTTCCGGCTGATAGTTGCGCAGCTCGCGCAGGCGGGCGCGCAGGTGATCGGCGGCGTCGGCGCTCTCCCAGATGTGTAGACCAAACTCGTTCTTGGCCTCCCATTCTGGCACGCCGGGCAACCAACCGGCCAGCGTGCGCATGCACGCGCGTTCCAGATAGGCGTAGCGTTTCAGGTACTCGACATTGGTCTCGATGGAAATGCGGTGTCCGGTCATGGCTGTTCCTCCTTGGGCATGTCTTCGCCGAGAGCTACCGCTCCAGGCAAATTATTCTCATTTGTATATACAATATCAGAATTACATGCCCAAGGCCAGTGTTTTCCTGTCTTGGGTGCATTCGGATTTGGGGGCAAGAACTCAGCACAGAAGTGATCTCAGGAAGACTTTGCGAATTCCGCCAGTTTACCTCACCCCTAAATCCCCTCTCTCCACACGCGGAGAGGGGACTTAGCCAGATGCTTACTCCCCCTCTCCGTGTATGGAGAGGGGGCCGGGGGGTGAGGTTTTCAAACGATCTCCGAAGCCTGCCCAAAAAAGCGAATGCACCCCC
>DAOTZZ010000174.1:0-8572 GCA_034433965.1 Anaerolineae bacterium | reverse complement strand
GGGGGTGCATTCGCTTTTTTGGGCAGGCTTCGGAGATCGTTTGAAAACCTCACCCCCCGGCCCCCTCTCCATACACGGAGAGGGGGAGTAAGCATCTGGCTAAGTCCCCTCTCCGCGTGTGTGGAGAGGAGATTTAGGGGTGAGGTAAACTAGCGGAATTCGCAAAGTCTTCCTGAGATCACTTCTGTGCTGAGTTCTTGCCCCCAAATCCGAATGCACCCTCAGGCCAGGGGTGCTTGTGCGCCGTGCGCGCTGATGGTAAACTGCGCTCTAGAGTGACGTGCAGGCAGGAGGGATGGCAGATGCGGATCATGACCCGCAGGGCCGGTGAGATAGGGTTAGCGCTGTTGCTGGCGGCGAGTCTGGCGGGCTGCTATCGTTCGATCGGCGGCAGCCTGGAACCGACGCCGGTGACCGATCTGCGCGCGCAGACATTGCCCGGCACGCCTCTGCCGGAAATCTCACCGACCAGCGAAGCCGAATTGTCCGTCCCAGGGACCCCTACGCTGACGCCGTTCCCCACGCTGGCTCCGGCCACATCTGTGCCGTCGCCCACCCAGACCACGGTCATCCAGCCCAGCCCGGTGCCGGGACAGGGCGGCCCGCTGTTCACCAACACGCCCGCTGCCCTGGCGCTGGTGATCACCAATACGCCGACGCCTTGGCCTACTGCCACCGTCACGCCGACCAGCTCGTACACGCCAACCCCTATGCCAACGGCGACGGCCACCGCCACCGCCGTGCCGCCGACCCGCACGCCTTTGCCGACGCTGCCGCCGACCGTTGGCCCGACCAAGACCTTCACGCCGGTGCCGTTCATCACCTTCCCGCCCACGCCGACCTATACGCTCTACTTCCCGTCGCCGACGCCCTTCGAAGCGTTGCCGCTGGCCGAGCGCCCACAAGACGCCGGCGTGGCGGTTGCCGCCGCCCCGACCCAACCGCAGCCAGTGGCTCCCGCCGAAGTGCAGCAGCCGCAGGCCGTGGCGCAGCTACCCACTGCCACACCCACCGTCGCCGAGCCAGCGCCACAGGTGGCGCTGCAAGCGACACTCACCGGTGGGCAGATGACGGCCACGCAGATCGTCTTCGAGGCGACGGCGACTGCCGCGGCGACGATGGGCGTGCCCCTGCTCATCACGCCCCCAGCGGGCGTTGGCGGTCAGGAGATCATCTACATCACCGCCACGCCGCCGATCCCTGGGCAGCAGGTCATCTACATCACGGCCACGCCCGCGCTGGCAGGTGGCGTATGCGGCGAACACCTGGTGGTGCCCGGAGAGACGCTCTATCGTCTGGCCAGCCGGTATGGTGTCACGGTCAATCAATTCGCCCAGGCCAACAACATCGTCAACCCCGACCTGATTCGCGCGGGCGACACGCTGATCGTGCCCTGCCCTGTGGCAGCCACGCCCACACCGGTGGTCACGCCCTTCGTCGCCGACGGCCAGGGCGGACGGCAGGGCGTGTATATCGTGCAGCCTGGCGACAACATCTATCGCATCTCGTTGCAGTTCGGCGTGACCATGGCCGAATTGATGGCGGTCAACGGCATCTCTCCCGCCCAGATGAATTTCCTGGCCGTGGGGCAGGAATTGATCATCCCGGCGTCGGCCATCCTGCCGACAGCGACGCCGCCAGCCGGCGCAGGTGGCGGACCGATCTACATCGTGATCACCAACACGCCCACGCCGCCCGGCTTTGCCGGCTAAAGCGGGGCTCGAACTTTTTTCACCCTCAACCCCCGGCCTGTTCTTGCGCCCTGGGTCTGTAGGGGCGGCTTTCTAAACCCACCCCTACGCTCGCACTGGGGAGGAAATTGCGACATGAGGAGGAGATACCTCGCGAAAGTTCATAACAGCCCCTAGACGCGACGTTTGCCGGAAGTGCCGAGGAGCGGACCCGGCTCTGTGGGTATCGCTCCTTTTTGATTGCGGTTTGCTGCGGGCAGACGCAACAGGACGGATGGAAGGACTATGAGCGACCTGAACGAGACCGTGATCGCCTCCGAAGCAGCCTTTCTGGGCCGGTTGGTCAAGGTCTATGTGGAGACGGTGAGGCTGCCGGACGGTCAGCAGGCGCGGCGCGAGATCGTGCGTCACCCCGGCGCGGTAGCGCTGGTACCCTTGCTGCCAGACAACACGGTGCTGCTGGTGCAGCAGTACCGTCATGCGGCGCAACAGGTGTTGCTGGAGATTCCCGCGGGCACGCTGGAGCCGGGCGAAGACCCGCTACAGGCTGCCGCCCGCGAATTGCAGGAGGAAACAGGTTACTGGCCGGGCAGGCTGGAACGCCTGACGGCAGAATACACCGCCCCCGGCTACACCACCGAACTCATTCACCTCTTTCTGGCCACTGAGCTGGTCGAGTCGCGCCTGGCGGCGGACGACGATGAGTTCCTGGAAGTGATACGCCTGCCCTTTGGCGAGGTGCTGCGCCGCATCGAGGCGGGCGAAATTCAGGACGGCAAGACGATGATCGGGCTGTTACTGGCCGCGCGGCGCCTGGGCCTGTGAAGTGCTCACTTGTGCTGCGCTCTTCGCGGCCTGCCGCCCCTGCTCCGCACTCCCCGCCCCCTCACTCGTCCCAGGGCACGGGCGTCAACATGACCGCCTGGCTGAAGCGATCGGTGAAATGAGGGTGATTGGTCAGCTCGATGTAGTGCAGGCGGCGCACCAGGTCTGCGGCGCGTTCGCGCTCGCCCGCGTTGATTAGCAGGCGCTTGGCCCCCATGCCCGCCGCATTGCCCACCTGCCGGAAGCGTTCCAGTGGCAGCGGTGGGAACATGCCGATCGCCACCGCCCCCGCCAGGTCAATGTAGTTGCCGAAAGCTCCCGCCACGATCACCTGCTCGATGGCGCTTTCGTCGAGCCCGGCCTGCTCCACCAGCAACTTGATTCCGGCGCGGATCGCGCCCTTGGCGAGCTGCACCTCGTTGACATCGGAACGGCTGATCACCACGGCGCGGCCATGCCCGCTTTGGTGCGCTGGCACGATCTCATACCACATAGTGTGCCCCCTGCCGCGCACTTTGGGGTGCCCGCTGAGCATCTGCCCCGTCTCGGTGATGATGCCGGCGGTGCGCAGCGCGGCAACCGCGTCCAGAATGCCAGAGCCGCACAGTCCTACCGGTCTGACGTGATTGATCGTCAGCCAGACCAACTCACCATCTTTCCAGGCCAGGCGCTCGATCGCGCCGTCAGCCGCGCGCATCCCGTCGCGGATATGCGCGCCCTCGAAGGCCGGGCCGGATGCCGTTGAGCAGCTCCACAGGGTGCCGTTGGCGTTGAGCGTGACCTCGGTGTTGGTGCCGATGTCCAGGCTGAGCGTGACGCCGGGCAGTTCGGCGGTGCCGGTCGCCAGCAGCATGGCCATATGATCGCCGCCGATGAAACCGGCCAGGTTGGGCGGCGTGTAGAGCATAGCTCCGGCAGCCACATCCAGGCCCAGGGCGCGCGCGGGTGTCAGCAGCGCTGACGACACAGCGGGCACATAGGGCGCGCTGCCCAGTTGACCGACCGGCAGGCCCAGCAACAGGTGATGCATGGCCGTGTTGCCCACCGCCACCACGTCCACCACATGATGTGGCGAGACACCCGCCTGCGCACAGACTTCATGCAGCAGGTCGTTGAGGCCGCCGACGATAGCCTTTTGCAGTTTTTCCAGCCCTTGCGGGTCGCGGACGCACAGCGTCAGGCGGGCCATCACGTCTTCGCCATAGGCGATCTGCGGGTTGGTCGCGCCGGCGATGCCCACCGTCTGGCCGGTGAACAGGTCCACCAGGTAGGCAGCCAGGCCGGTCGTGCCCACGTCCACCGCGAAGCCGAAGGGCGTGCTTTGCGGCGGCAGGAAGCGCACCACGTCGCGACCCAGCGTCACCATGCGCGCGCGCCAGCCATGCCCGCGCAGGATGCCCGGCAGATCGGCCAGCACCGGCCCGCTGACTCGCCATTCGTCCGGCTGCGGGGTTTGCACCCGCTCCCAGTCACCGCGCAGGTCATCTACTGAGGGCGGCACGGCGATCAGGTCGTGCGTCTGAACCGCCGGAGCGACCGCCAGGGGGATTTCTTCGCCCTCCACTTGACTGCGCTGCGCCGCGCTGAGCGAGTCCGGTGGCACGTCCACCACGATGGGTGCGTCGCCGCCGATCTCCACCTGACAGGCCAGGCGCAAGCCACTGGCGCGATCGGCCTCAGACAACATATCCTCTTCGACGGCGTTGAGCGGGCTGACCTGCCCGCGCAGCACCCGCACGCGGCAGTCACCGCAGACGCCCACCCCCCCGCATACCGCCGACAGCGCCACGCCGGCGTCCTGCGCGGCCTGCAGCAGGGTGTCACCAGGGCGCGCCTCAATCCGCCGTCCGATCGGCTGGAAGACGACTTCAGGCATGGCTACCATCCACCCTGTGCGCGGCGATCAGCTTCGTCTCGTCGCCGGATTGCTGGATGGCGTGACCGGGCGGCACGACCAGGAACTCGTCTTCCGGCCACTCACCGGAGAGCAGCAGACGTATCATACGCAGGTCGCCCTGCCGACGTTCGAACAGCCAGCCGCGTCGCTGTGCCACCTCGCGGGTCATCTGCTCGTAGGCGCTACCGTCGCCGTGCCCCATGTCAATGTAGACGGCGCGGTCATAGTGTTTGCCCCACTCGCCCATCACTTCCATCAGATAGTCGGCGTTGTCCTGGCCATACTTGGCGACGTATTCCTCGTAGACTTCATCTATGACGCCCATTTGGGCCGCGCCCAGCGCCACGTTGGAGCCGGGTTCCAGGCGCTCCAGATAATCCAGGCTATACCAGTAGGTGCCAGGATGCGCCTGGAATTCCTGCAAATAGCGCTGATGCGAGCCAAGGTACAGGGCGATGCAGTCGTGTGTGCGCGGGATGACCAGCGGCGTATGATGGGTGACCAGGCCCAACGTGGCCGTGCCGCACATGCCATAGACCAGCAGGATAGCGTCGCATTCGCCCGGCTGAACGGCGTCAATCTGCTCTTGCAGGGTTTCGCGGAGTTTTTTGGGCGTGTTGTGCAGCCCCTGACGATAGAGCCGCACGGTGATCGTGTGGGGCGCGGTCGCGGCGACAGCGTAGACACTGCGGGCCAGTGCCTCGCAGGTGAGGGCGATGAATCGTTTCATGGAGCGAACACTCCCGCAGAGAATTGAAATCGGCGCATTACTGTCAATGATAGCGCATTTTGTGGGGCCAATTGTCACTTTTTGCGCCGCCTTTGCCCACCGATGGTTGACGCCATGCCCCTACCTGAGGCATGATGGAGGGCGCAGAGGGAAGGACAACAAAACCCCGTGTCGTTCTCCGCGATCTCTGCGTCTTGGCGGTTCATCTCGCCGCCCCTGTGAGGTGCTTCCCTGCCAGGGAACGATTCCGAGGCAGAGCGACCCGATATGCGCGTGCTCATGCTTTCCAAAGCCTGCGTGGTGGGGGCCTATCAGCGCAAGCTCGAAGAAATGGTCCGGCAGGCCCCCGACCTGACTCTGTGCGTCCTCGTCCCGCCGAGCTGGCGCGACCCGGCGCGCGGCGAATTACGTCTGGAACGGGCGCACGTGCGCGGCTACGAGCTGCGCGTCACGCCGATCCGCTGCAACGGCAACTTTCACCTGCACCACTACCCGCGTCTGGGGCGCGAACTGCGCGATTTCCAGCCCGACCTGGTGCACATAGACGAGGAGCCGTACAACCTGGCGACCTGGCAGGCGCTGTGGCACGCCCGCCGCGTCGGAGCGCGGACGGTCTTCTTCACCTGGCAGAACATCGCCCGCCGCTACCCGCCGCCGTTTTCGTGGTGCGAACGCTGGGTGCTGCGTCACGCCGACTGCGCCATCGCCGGCACGCAGGGCGCAGCCGAAGTCTGGCGGGCCAAAGGCTATCGCGGTCCGTTGGTCGTCATCCCGCAGTTCGGGGTAGACCCGGACGTGTTCGCGCCCTCACCTGCGCCCCGCCCCACCGACGAGTTCGTGATCGGCTTTGCTGGACGGCTGGTGGAAGAGAAGGGCGGGGCGTGGCTGCTGGAGTCGCTCACCGGGCTGGACGGTCACTGGCGGCTGATCATCGCTGGCGAGGGGCCACAGCGCCCGGCGCTGATCGCTCAGGCGGAGCGGCTGGGCATCGCCGCGCGGGTGACGTTCGAGACGCGCGCCTCGACCGAGATGCCCGCCTTCTATCAGCAACTCGACGCGCTGGCCGTGCCCTCGCTGACCCGCCCGAACTGGAAAGAACAATTCGGGCGGGTGATCGTCGAGGCGATGGCCTGCGGCGTGCCGGTCGTCGGCTCGTCAAGCGGTGCGATTCCGGATGTGATCGGCGAGGACGGGCTGATCGTGCCGGAAGGGGATGTAGCGGCGCTGACGGCGGCGCTGCGTCGCCTGATGACTGCGCCCGACCTGCGGCAGGAGTTGGGTCAGCGCGGGCGGGAGCGCGTCCTGAGGCGCTACACGCAGGCGCAGGTCGCCGCGCAGACGGTGACGGTATATCGGCGGGTGCTGGGGCAGATTGCGGAAGTTGGCGAATCTAAAAGAAACCGGTTGAATATATGATAGAGTTACCAAATATAGACAAAAATAATATAGTTTTGGCCGATCAGATTTTATGATGGCCAAATCTTTAGGAGATGGTAGGATGGATGACAGACGAGCGGGACGTTCTACTCGCAAACTGGCTGAGAGACGCCGGAAGGGGAGCTTTCAGATATATCTCATAGTGAGTATAAGCATAGCACTTCTTATACTGTTACTATTTCTAATGACACCCAGTGCAATAAATGTAATAATAGTTTTCATTGGTATATTGCTGATCTTTGTCACAGGGGAAAGAGAATTCGCTCAACTTGAAGAAGTGACGCCTCTCCCCGCTAAAGCGGGGAGCTTCCCAGGCTACGCACAGTGTCATCAACTCAGGGGTGTGGATTATCGCTTTGATTGTGTTCACCAACGCCTTCGTCGAGCCTGGACTTGCCATCAAGAATGTGTTGATCATCAACAAGAAATACCTGCTGAAAGTCCTGCGCAGGCCTATAACCAGAGCGCAGAATCCCACCTTATGGCAGAACCGCGAGCGCATCCGGCAGGTACTGTATGCAGCCAGAGAGCCTGTGTTCAGCAAGACGGCTCGCTAGCCCAGGGGTCGTGATCAGCGGGGCAGAGCGCGCGATGCGGCGAAAGTCAGCGCTCTGCCCTGCGGTGCTCTCCTCCACAAACATTTTGGCGCTAAAATGTTTGGTGCTGTACAATTCTCCTCATGATGGACGAACATCCTTTGCCGCTGCGTTTCGATGGCTGCCTGGCCACCAACCTGGAGCAGGCATTCCGTCACCTGGAGCAGGTGTACGAGCGCCTCATCGCGCCCACCGGCCTGACCCTCCTGGAATGGTACGTGCTGCGCGCGCTCTATGAACAAGACGGCCTGACCGCCTCGCATCTGGCCGCGTTGGTCTGTCGTCACCCGTCCTCGATGACCGCCGTGCTCGACCGCATGGAAGAAAAGGGGTTGCTGCGTCGCCAGGTAGACGCTGCCGACCGGCGGGTGGTACACGTCTTCCTCACCGAGCGCGGACGGGTTTTCCGCCCACAGGTCGAAGCGGTGGCCGCGCACCTGGATCGCGCCATCAAGGAGTCCCTCAGTGATGAGCAACTCGCCACGTTCCGCTATGTGCTGAGCGTGTTGCAGAACATTGAGCTGAGCGCGTCTTAGAGCGCGTCACGCACTTTTCCCCAGCCCACGCATACGGCCTCTAGCGCAGGCGCCCTCCTCCAGCAATCCCACCATCGGCTCATGCCATCCGGCCCGCAACTTGCCGTATACTAGGGTTGCGCAGACGCCCACAGAGGACGAGACAATGGTGCGCTTCCATCCCCTGGGCTGGCTCAGCCCTGACGCCGAAGCCTTGTTGCGCATCCGGGCCGCGGAGCACGCCCGCGACGCCGAAGAAAGCCTGGCGCACATGCGGCAGGCACTGGAGCGCGGACGACTGCACGCGGTCTGTCTCTATGACGACGCCGAGAAGCCGCGCGGCTTTGCCGCCTGGCGCTGGCAGGACGAAGACCGTCAGCACGCGCTGGTGATCGTGCAGTACACGGTGCCAGTTGCGCCGCCAACGCTGGGCGAGGCCCTGGTGGACTACGTCTTCTCGGAACTGGTGCGGAGTGGCGACCTGCAGGTGATCGAGGCGCGGCTGCGCGACGATTCGCCGGGGATTCGCGCCGCCTGGGTGCGACACGAGGCCGTCTTCTTCGAGCGTTGCCGCATGGTGCGCGGCCTGGGACGGGTGCCAGTGCCCATCCTGCCCATCCCGCCGGACTATCGCCTGGAACGCTGGAACGAGGCGCTCTGGCCGCAGGTGGACGCGGTGACCCTGGCCGCGCACCGCCAGAGCGTGGAGCCGGTGGCCGTGCCAGAAGCCAGCGCCGAGGCCGTGGTGACGCGCCTGCACCGCGCCTGCAACGACTCTGTGGGCGGCAAGCAGTGGCGAGCCGACGCCAGCCTGATCGCCCTCGACCGGCGCGAGAGAGTGCTGGGCTATGTCGCCGTCACCGCAGCGGAAGGGGAAGCGC
>DAOTZZ010000173.1:0-10168 GCA_034433965.1 Anaerolineae bacterium | reverse complement strand
TATCGGTCACCGGCACCGGGAAGCCGGGCACGTCCTCTGTGCCTTCCGCCGTGACCAGCGTGCAGCCCGCCGCGCCCCGCTTGATGACCAGCAGCTCCGGCCCAGCGGCCAGCACCGCCCGCCACGCCTCTGGCCCGCTTCGCCCTCCGGCCACCAGGGGCACTTCGTCTTCGGTCATCAAGAGCACCGTCGCCTGCGCCACCGCCCAGTCTCTCAGATCGGGTGCGACGTAGGCCATGAAGGGGCCGGCGTCGAGCAGCACCGGCACGTCAACCTGTCGAGCGCGTTCTATGGCGCGGCGGGACATGGCCACCACGCGGCGCTCGGAGAGGGTATAACCTTGTAAGAAGAGCGCGTCGGCGCGGGCGATGACGTCATCCAGGGCGGGCGGGTAGGCGACATCCGGCCCCTGCCCGTAGTTGCCGATGAAGGTGTGCTCGCCGGACCCCTGATCGGTGAGCACAATCACCAGCGTCGAGGTCGAACCGGGTTCGCGCACCACGCACGACACGTCGATCCCTTCGGCGGTCAGCGCGTCCAGGATCAGCGCTCCGAAGGCGTCCGTGCCCACTGCCCCCGCCGCCGAGACGGCCAGGCCCATGCGGCGGGCAGCGATCATGAAATTGCCCGCGCCCCCCGGCTCCACGCGGCGCAGCGGCGTTTCCTGGTGTGCGGCGGGCTGCACAGGCAGATGCACCGGCAAAATCACGTCCAGCACCAGGTCACCCACAGAGACGATATGTTTGCTCATAGCCGTTTGTGTTCTGTGCCCAGGCGATACAGACCTTCAGCCAGCTCGCGGATGCGATAGGAGGCGGTCACTTCGTCGGCATCCAGCGTCGCCAGGACATCGGGCGAGAACGCACCGATGCCGGCGTAAGCTCCGGCCATGGCACAGGCGATCGCGCCCACCGTGTCCGCGTCGCCGGAGAGGTTGGCCGCGTAGATCGCCGCCTGCTGCGGGTCGCCTTCGGCCATCACCAGCACGCCGAAGGCCGATCCCACCGTCTCCGGCACCGAAAGCGACGTGCCGATCACGTCGTACAGTTCGCGCAGGCGAGCGCGGGCGTCGCCGGGGCGACGAGCGATCTCCACCGCCATCTGAATGCGCCGCGCCACCGACGGCCCCAGCCACGAGCGCCCCTTGCTCCGCCCAATCTCCGCGCCCAGCACGCCCGCCGCTACCATAGCGTCCAGCGTCACGCCGTCGGTCAGCGCCACGGCGATTGCCGCGGCTACCGCGCACGCGCCGGAGATGGCGACGTTGGTGTTGTGCGTGGGGATGCAGGCGGTCACCGCGTCGGCGACTGCCCCCAGCGGATCGCCGGGGTGCAGCAACCCCACCGGCGAGATGCGCATGGCCGCGCCGTTGGTGTCGCCCCAGGTGCCGGTGCTATGCGGGTCTTCGCCGCGCTTGAGCGCCTGCACGCCGCGCCGCGTGCTGGGGCCGACGTAGGGAGACGTGTCACCGCCCACACGGTCGTACCAGGCGACGATCGCCTCTACCACTGCTTCCAGTGTCACACCGCCATGCTCGATGAAGGCGCGCGCCAGCGAGAACGCCTGCTCGGAATCGTCGGTGATGCGCCCGGCAGGCAGTCCAGCGTGCACCGGATGATCGGGCGGGGCGGGGAGCAGGGAGGTGATCCATCCGCCATAGGCCGTCCAGGTATGGTCGAAGTCGAAGTAGGCGGGCATGCCCCAGGCATCGCCCAACGCCTGACCGTACAGCCCACCCAGGATTTTGTCCTTGAGCGACAATGAATGGCTCCTTTCCATCTGGCCTTGTGTGATGGTAAGCTGCCCCTCACTCCCGGCCTTTCTCCCCCAGGTCGGGAGGTAAGACCCCTTGTCCCGTGAAGGAAGGGCTTTAGGGAGTGAGGGGAGCCATATGTACTCTCAAGAAGTTGCCGGAGCGCGGTGACGCTCCTGATGCAGATAGAGACCGCCGAGGCGCAGCCAGATCGCCGCCGCCGCCACCAGCCCCAGCGCGAAGCCCAGCGGCACCGAGGCGTCTCCCAACGGCGTCGTCTTCAGGTAGAGCATGAACAGCAGACCCAGATAGATCCACAGCGACAGGGCCGAGGTGACGGCGCTGCGGCGCACATGGCGACCGATGCGCTCTACGTCTACCATGAAGGGCAGGTTGATGACGATCAGCGCCAGCGACAGCACGCCGATGAGCGACGCCGTCACGAAGACGCGGCTGTTGCGGACATCCGCCCCCAGCCCCTTGAAGACATCTACGCCCGGCCCCCAGTCTGTGCCCAGGTTCTTGAAGCCGTCGGGGGCGGAGAACATGCTGATAGTGATGATCACGCCGAACACGGCAATCATGGCCATGAACATGTGCAGCACGCTGATCCACTGAATGGCCCGCCAGAAGGAAGCATCGAACTTCTCGCCTTCCGCCGAGCGGAGTTGGCGCACGCGCACCGTCAGTTGATTCTGCAGGGCATAGATCACCAGCGCCATCACCGTGGCCATGTAGGGCAGCATCTGCGGCAGTTGCGAGGGGATGTCCAGCGACCCCACACGGTTGGAGAGCGCGTCGAAGAAGCCGAAGATGAGCGAGGCGAACCCCGTGCCGATGGGATTGCCGCCGCCCAGGTAGGGCGTCGCCAGGGCGATGAAGCCGCGTCCGGCGGTCATGTTGGCCTGGAAGAAGGTCAGGTAGCCCATGCTCATGTGAATGCCGCCCAGCCCGGCCAGGATGCCGCTGAGCACCAGTGCCAGATAGCGCACGCGCACCACACGGATACCTACCGAGGCCGCCGCCTGCGGATTGTGACCCACCGCCCGCAGGTGTATGCCCGTCGGCGTGCGGTACAGGAAGTACCACACCAGCCCTACGGCGATGAAGGCGATCCAGGTCATGACGCTCTGATTGTCGAAGATGCGGAAGAAGAAAGACACCACCGGAATCTTGTCCAGGAAGTCGGGGAGTTGGATGAAGGGCATCTTCAGGCTATCCAGGCTGCCCTTGGTGTTGCCACGGTCGCCTGTCAGCTCAAACATCACCGCGACGGTGCCCGCCTGTCCCAGGAAGTTGATGGCGATGCCGGAGAGAATCAGGTTGGCCTTGAGCCGGAGGTGGAAGAAGCCCAGCAATAGCGCCGTCAGAATGCCCATCAGCACGCCCATGGCCAGCCCCAGCCAGGGGCCGATCGCCTCGCCAGTGGATTGTCCCCACCATTGCTGCGCATAGGCGCTGAAGGCCACGCCCGTGAAGGCCGAGATGAGCATCGTCCCTTCCAGGCCGATGTTGATCACGCCCGCGCGGTCGGAGATCAACGCACCGAGCGAGGGCAGCAGGATCGGCGTCGTCACGCGCAGGATGGAGGCCAGAAATGCCGAGCTGAAAATCCCCTCCAGGACGTTTTGAAACAGGCTGTTATCCACCTGCCACCTCCTTGGCCGGAGTTCCTTCCGTTACTTTGTCCTTTTCCAGTAGTTCCAGTTCTACCGTCCCCCGTCGCCGGATGCGCCGTCGTTGCAGGAACGAGACCAGCGCCTCCGCCGTGATCAGCAGGATGACTACTGCTTGAATGATGCGCACTACTTCCTGGCTGATGTTGGCGTCGCGCTCCATCACCTGTGCGCCGGTGCGCAGATAGGCATAGAGCAGGCCGGTGAAGGGCACCACCAGCGGGTTGTTCCGCGCCAGCAGCGCCACCACCACCCCTTCGAAGGCCAGGCCGAGCGAAATGTTGAGGATCAGCTTGCGGTGTACGCCCATCGCCAGGTGCGCGCCCGCCAGCCCGGCCACCGCCCCGCTGATGGCCATGGCCAGCATGATCGTCCGGCGCGTGTTGACGCCGCCATAGGCCGCGAACTTGATGTTCGCGCCGATCATGCGAATCTCATAGCCAATGGGCGTGCGCTGAATCAGCAGCCAGGCAAATATTACCAGCCCAATCAACAGGTAAACAGCGATCGTCAGTTGGTCACCGCTGATGTCCACAATAGGGGTCAGCAGGCCATTAGGTGGAATCCAATCGGAAGCGATGTAACCGGCATCAGCCGGCTTGAGTTGCCAGGTGAGCACCATCTCGTAGAAACGGGTGGCGATGGTGTTCAGCATCAGCGTGGAGACCAGCTCGTTCGCGCCCAGGTAGGCTTTGAGCACGCCGGGGAGCAGCCCCCACAGGAAGCCCGCTGTCGCCGCCGAGAGCAGGGCAATGGGGACCAGCAATGCCTTGGGCGCATCTCCAAACGATAGCCCGATCACGCCCGACACCAGCGCGCCGAAATAAAGCTGTCCCTCTGCGCCCAGGCTGAACTGCTCGGCGCGGAAGACGATGGCAATCGCCAGGCCGAGCATGATCAGCGTCAGCGCGTCGCGCACCCAGATCAGCCAGCGGTTGAGGCGGCTCAGCGGGCCGAGCAGGAAAGCGTCGTAGGCTTTGTTGGTGGCCTTGAAGGTTTCGCTGAGTTTGAGGGCTGTGGTCACTGGTTCGGGCTGTACGCGCACGGTGTAGATGCCGTCGGCGGGCAGGGTGATGTTCTGGATCACCGCGTCGCGCGTGCTCTTCAGTTCACCGGGGAAGAGCGACACCTGTTCGGGCGTGGCATCGTTGTTCGCGCCGATCTCCGTGCCGTCCGGCGCGATGAGCGTCACCTGCACGTCTACGTCAATATTGGGTCGCGCGGCGTAGGCCAGCACCGAAATCGTGTCGCCCGCCTTGCCAATGAAATCGTACTGCGCCCGCGTAAGCGGTTCGGCAGCCTTCGGCGCGTTGAAGGTGTTACCGACCGGTGGGCTGTTGTAGGACAGGCCGACGGGTGGTTTGGCATCGGAGAGCAGCGTCACGCCAAACGCGCCCTGCCTTCCCACGCTCGCGCCTTCTGGCTCCACCACGATGGTGTACAGGCCGTCGGCGGGCAGGGCGAAGTCCTTGATCACCGCGTCCTGCTCGCTCTTGAGATATTCGTCATACTGACGCAGGAAGCGCCGCGTCGCCTCGTTGGCGCTGGCCAGCACCGTGCCATCCGGCCCCAGCAGCGACACCTGCAGGTCAGGTCCTCCTTCCGCTTCGGCGGCATAGGCCAGGATGGTTACCTCGTGGCCCGCGCCGCCAGCGAAAGTGTATTCCGCCCTGGTCAGTGGCTGAGCGTCGGCGGGGTTGTTGAATTCACCCGTCAGCGAATCGCCATAGCTCAGGTCAAGTGGTGACGCTGCTTCTGAGCGCACGCTCACGCGGAATTCACCCTGGGTGAAGCGGTTGGCCGCGTCCAGGTTGAAGAAGGCGGTCATCAGGTAGCCGAAGATCAGCGCCACAGCCACTGTCAGCAGCACGCGCAGGGTGTCTAGGCGCAACTGCACCACCAGGAGCAGCACGCTGACGCCTACCAGCACATTGACCAGGAAGATACTCTGATAGTTGGAGGTGGCCTGGATGGCGTCCCACATCTCGGCGGGCGACATGCTCGCCTTCAGGCTATAGGTCTTGAAGCTGACCAACAGCAATACCAGCAGGCCAGAGACTATCCCGATCGCGTACAACCATGACAGGTGCGGGAGCAGTGAGCGGCCTGCCTGTCCGGAGGATTTGGACGAAGAAGCCCGTGAGGTCATTGGTACCGCTCCATTTCTTCGGCGGGTTGCCGTTCTGCGCCCAGCATATACAGGCCCAGTTGCTCTTCGGTCAGGTCAGGCGTATTGGGCAAGATGGCGACGATCTCACCATTGTGCATGACCATGATCCGGTCGGAGAGCTTCATCACTTCCTGCAAATCCGCCGAGACCAGCAGGATCGCCAGGCCGTTGGTGCGCTGATCGACCAGTTGTTGGTGAATGTACTCGATCGCGCCAATGTCTACGCCGCGTGTGGGCTGCGCCGCGATGAGCAGCCGCGGCGACGAAGACAGCTCGCGGGCCAGCACCACCTTCTGCATGTTGCCGCCCGACAGCGACGCTACCGGCAACTCACCGCTGGGAGCCAGGATGTTGAAGCGCCGGATCAATTCGTAGCTGTTGGCGCGCACCGCGCCCAGGTTGAGCAAGGCCGTGCGGGTGAAGGGTGGGCGATAGTAGCGATCCACGATCAGGTTGTCGGCGATGGAGGCCTTCACCGCCACGCCATTGGTCAGGCGGTCTTCGGGGATGTGCGCCACGTGCGCCTCACGCACCTTGCGCGGGCCGTAGCCCAGCACTGACTTGCCGTCTACATACGCCTCGCCCGCCGTGGCCGGACGCAGACCAGTGAGCACCTCGACCAGCTCGGTCTGACCGTTGCCTTCCACGCCGGCCACGCCCAGAATTTCGGACTCATAGACGTTGAAGGTGGCGTTGTGCAGCAGAGTGCGCCCGGTGGGGCTGACATAGGTGAGACCGCGTACCTGCAACACGGGTTTGCCGCGCTGCACGGGCGGCTTGTCTACCTGCATGAAGACTTCGCGGCCCACCATCATCCGCGCCAGTTCGGGGATGCTCGTCTCCGCGGTGACCACCGTGCCGATCTTGCGGGCGTCGCGCATCACCGTGACGCGATCGGAAATTTCCATCACTTCGCGCAGCTTGTGCGTGATGAAGATGACCGTCTTGCCTTCCTTCACCAGGTTGCGGATGGCGGCAAAGAGGTCTTGCGTCTCGCGCGGGGTGAGCACCGCCGTCGGCTCGTCGAGGATCAGAATCTCCGCGCCGCGGTAGAGCGCCTTGAGGATTTCCACGCGCTGCCGCATCCCGACGGGCACCGTATCCACCCGCGCTGTCGGGTCTACGTACAGGCCATACTGGCGCGAGAGTTCTTCCGTGTCGCGGATGGCTTTCTGGCGGTCGAGCGCCAGCCCGCGCGCCCGCACCGACTCGCGCCCCAGGGCGATGTTCTCGGCGATGGTGAATGAGTCCACCAACATGAAGTTCTGGTGCACCATGCCAATGCCCAGGTCAATGGCGTCTTGCGGGCTGTTGATCTCCACCCGTTGTCCGCGCAGGCGGATTTCGCCGGAAGTGGGATGTTCGAGGCCGTAGAGGATTTTCATCAAGGTGGTCTTGCCGGCCCCGTTTTCGCCGACCAGGGCGTGAATCTCGCCCTGCTCGACGGACAGCGTCACGCCGTCGTTGGCCAGCACGCCATTGGGATAGATTTTGACGATGTCAATTGCTTCTAGCAGAGCCATGGACAACTCCGTGAACTGGCGAGCGGGGAGGACAGGCAAGCGCGCCGGTCTGCGGTAGAGGGAAGGGGCGAAGTGCGCGCCGTCAGGGTGTTCGATGAGGTGTTGCTAAGCCGGACGATCATTGCCGTGTATGACGCAATGATAAAAATTGGGGCGAGCTTACGCTCACCCCAATACCCACTCACGGGTTCATCCTACTGCAGATACTCCGAAGGATCGAAGTCGGTCGCCGGCATTTCGCTGCAGGGCAGCCCTACCTCGGCCAGGTTGTAGCCCAGGTCGAGGCGATCCTCGAAGACGGTGTTGATGGTGATCTCGCCATTGAGCACGGCCTCGGTCACGGCGTCAACCAGGTCGAGGATGTTCTCCGGCGTGTTGTCGAAGTAGATGTCGTTCTCGGCCAGACCAACGCCGCCCTCGGCGATGCCCAACACCTCGGCCTGCCCGAAGACCAGCTCGCCCTTCAGGAACAGGTCAATGGCGCGGTACAGCGAGTTGTCTACGTTCTTCATCATGCTGGTGAGGATGTGCTGCGCCTGATCTGGATCGGTCTCCTGGATGATCAGCGCCTGGTCGGAGTCCACACCGATGGCGTAGCGACCCTGCTCCTGCGCGGCCTCGAAGACGCCCACGCCCGTGCCACCAGCGATCTGGAAGACAATGTCGGCTTTCTGCTCATACATGGCCAGCGCGATTTCCTTGCCCTTGGCCGGGTCGTTCCAGCCACCCGCATACTGGACGATGCGCTGCACGTTGGGGTTCACCAGGCAAGCGCCTTGTTCGTAGCCGACCACGAAGTCGTTGATGACGGGGATGTCCTGCCCGCCGATCGCGCCGATCACTGCCTCAGGGTTGGTGCCCTCCAGGCCACTGGTGGTGATGGCTCCCGCATAGACGCCCGCCAGGAACGAGCCTTCGTTCTGGGCGTAGAGCACCGAATAGACGTTCTTGCAGCCGTCTACGCAGAACTCCGGGTTGTCGTAGGGCACGGCGTCATCGAAGAAGATGAAGTACTTGTCCGGATAGAGATGCACACGCTTGGCCAGGAATTCGCCCATCTGGAAGGTGCCGACGATGAGCACGTCGTAGTTCTCTGTGTCGGCCATGGCATCGCCCAGGCCACTCTCCCACCCCGCCGGGTCAATGCCCAGCTCGATGGTGTTGACCTGGATGTTGTAGCCGTCGTTGATCAGGTTGTCCATGCCACGCTGGGCCGAGTCGAAGAAGGACTTGTCACCAAGCACACCGTTGATCACCAGGGTGATCCGCAGTGGCTGGTCCTGGGCGGTGGTAGACGAGACTCCTACCAACGCTGTCAAAACCATCACCAAAACGAGCACAAGCGTTAGGTACTTCGGGCGAGTCATTTGCCATCTCCTGATGAACTCGTAAAATCTGTTACCCATGGGGTTGCCCCCAAATATAACGTGAGGTCGGAAAGGATGTCAAGAATTCTATAGAGAAGTCACCCGTTCAGACAGAGTGTCTCCGCGATGCCTGACCGAGTGCGGATGATGCGGTATGGACGATTTCGCTCAAGGTCTGCAGGTTGCCCAGGGTGACAGGCTGGTGGATGTCATTCGCGTCTGGGGATTTCGCCTCGGCCAGGAGCAAGACCTGACTCTGTTCCTGACCTACCTGGCGGGAATCTTGCCCGAATTCCTGCGTATTCTGGACGATCGGCGCTCGGACGTCGGCCTGCGCGGCGTGGTGGCGGAGTCGCTCGCTGAGATCAGCGTGGCCCTGGAAGCCCGTATCCGGGAAATCACAGAGGCGGGAGATAGTCGGTTGCCTCAGGCCCGGCAGTTGAGAGCAACCCTGGTCCGTGGCTTTAGCCTATGTCTGGAGCGTAAGACCGCTGTTTCGGGCCTGGCAGCCATCGCCAAAGCTCTGGCGCACCTGGAGATCACTCCGGACATACAGGGAGTGGTGAAGCGCCTTCGGGAACATCCTTCGCCAGGCGTGCGGAGAAGCCTTTCACCTCATGTACGGTTACCCTCAGAATAGTCACCAGGAAAGGGGTTTCTTAGATGCGTCTGATCATTGATACCGACGCCGGTGTGGACGATGCGCAGGCAATCCTGATGGCGCTGGCCCATCCTGGCGTCACCGTCGAGGCGATCACCACCGTCACCGGCAATACGCATGTGGACTGGGTGATCCGCAATGTTTTCACCGTGCTGAACCTGAAAGGCGCGAGCGTGCCCGTGTATCGCGGCGCGGCGTCACCGCTGGTGCCCGGTTTCTGGAAGCCGGAGGTGCGCGTGCACGGTGAGGATGGACTGGGCAACTATCGGCAGCGCCCTGGCAACTATCCGGACGTGGAGCCGGAACCCGCTGCCATGGCGTTGGTGCGGCTGGCCGACGCCGCACCTGGCGAACTGACGCTGGTCGCGCTTGGTCCGCTGACCAATGTGGCGCTGGCTTGTCGCCTCGACCCCGACTTCCCGCGTAAGATCAAGCAGTTCGTCTTCATGGGTGGTACCATCGCCGCCAAAGGCAACACCGCGCCGCACATCACCGCCGAATTCAACATCCATTGCGACCCCGAAGCCGCGCTGATCGCCCTCGACGCCTTCCCTCTGGCAACCATGCTCTCGTGGGAAACGACCCTCTACCATCCCTTTAGCTGGCAGCAGTATGACGCGCTGGTGACGCAGGACTCGGCAGCGGCGCGTTTCGTCGCCGAGACCACGGGCGAGACGGTCGCCTTCCTGCGGCAGCACCCGCGCGTGCCCGGCTACCTGCTGCCCGACCCGCTGGCGATGGCTGTCGCGCTCGATCCGGCGCTGATTCAGTCCTGCGAGCGGCACTACGTCACGGTGGAGGTGGGCGGCCTGCAGACGCGCGGACAGACAGTCGTAGACTATTTTGGGCTGCTGGGGCGCGATCCGAATGTAGACGTTGTCACCGGCGTGAACGTGGCGGGCGTGTACGATCTGTTCCGCCGCGCCCTGGCCTGAACTGACAGGTTCTGCTCATGACCGGCACCGATCCTGCGTATCTTGTTTCGCTGCTGGAAACGCTGACTGCCATCCCCGGCCCC
>DAOTZZ010000172.1:0-17002 GCA_034433965.1 Anaerolineae bacterium | reverse complement strand
GTGCAGACAGACGAAGGGCCGATTGTCTGCCAGCTCCGAGGGAAACTCAAGGAAGAGTATAAAGAGACCGATCTGGTCGCCATCGGCGATCGGGTGACGGTCGAACGCCTGGACATCGAAGGCGACATTACCCAGGGCGCGATCGTCGAGGTAGCCGAGCGCGAACGGGTGCTCTCGCGCGTAGCGCCGCGCTCGGCTGTGGGCACGTCCAAAGAGCGCGAGCAGGTGATCATCGCCAATCCCGATCAGGCGATCTTCGTGTTCTCTGCGGCGCAACCCAGCCCGCATGTGCGCATGCTCGACCGGTTTCTGGTCGCCGCGGAAAAAGCTGCTATTCCCGAAATTCGCATCTGTGTCAACAAGATGGACCTGGTGGCGAAGAATCCAGCGCCCACCTACGCCACCTTCGCCGAATATGAGCGTATTGGCTACCCGGTGCTCTATGTCAGCGCCAAGACGGGCGAAGGCATCGCCGCATTGCACGATGTGCTGGTGGGCAAGATTTCCGTCTTCACCGGGCCGTCGGGCGTGGGCAAGACCAGCCTGCTCAACGCCATCGAGCCAGACCTGGGCCTGCGCGTGGCCGAGGTCAGCCGGGCGACCGAAAAAGGGCGGCACACCACCCGTTACAGCGAACTGATCCCCCTGGCCGATGGCGGCTACGTGGCCGATACGCCCGGCATCCGCGCGCTCTCGCCCTGGGACGTGGAACCGGACGAGCTAGACGCCTATTTCATCGAGATCGCGCCGCATGTGGCGAATTGCAAGTTCCCCGACTGCACGCATACGCACGAGCCAGACTGTGCTGTGCGCGAAGCGGTGGCGCGTGGGGAGATCAGCGAAGAACGCTACGACAGTTATCTGCGCCTGCGCGAGATGCTGGAGGCAGAGTACATCTATTAGGCAGTGGTCAGCTTCCAGCGATTGGCCATCAGCCAAAGACCACACTCCGTGTCAAAGTAGCAAGATGCATCGCCGGGTCTCGGCCGTGCTGCTTTGTTCTCGCTGAGTGCTATACGCTGAGAGCCGCCCCTCATCCCACGTTGAACGACGACCCTGCTGTGGTCAGGATGTTGCCGTCTGGCCCGACGATCACCAACTGTACCTGGTAGCCGCCAGGAGGCAACGCCCCGCCCATGATGCTCTCCAGCACACCGTCGGTCACCCCGTTGCGGTTGCGCCAGTTGTTCACGTCGCCCAGCGTCGTCCAGTCGGCGAACGGCCCGCCGCGAATCTCGACTTTGTAGAACGCCGCTGCGCCGGGGCTGAACGCCGCCGTGCCGACGATGTCGATTTGTTGCCCGGCGGGATAGGTCTGGCCAGGGATGGGCGCGCTGATGTAAGCCGTCACGCCGGGCGCGCCGCCACTCGCCTGCGCCTGTGGCCGCATCGAGATCATCTGTTCGTTGCAGGCGTACTGCGGCAGGATCGCCACGCCGTTAGCCTGCGCCCATAGCCGCGCGTAGAAAGCGTCCTCCGGGAAAGGCGGCGGCGCGATGAAGAGCTGTTCCTGCACGCCAGGGATGGCGCCGACGATCTCAATGGGCACCTGGCAATAGCGCGGCGGCACTGTCTTGCCGGAGGTATCGGCGGCGGCGATGGCGTTCGCCAGGGCCGGGTCAACAGGCAGCACGTGCACACGGATCAGCCCCGGCTCTACTTCGACGGGCTGCGGGCCATTGGCCGAGGTGGGCGGAACAGGGGTCGGCGCGGGCGCGACCAGATTACCGTTGACATCGGGGATGGCTGCCGGGCCGTCGAGAAACCACTCGAAGATACCGGGCTGACAGGTCGTAGCCGGGTCGCGCAAGGCCGTGCGCGAGATATTGCAAATCTGCCGCTGATAGACACCGCCCGGCGGCTGCAGATGCGCGTCGTCGGGAGGACGTGGGCCAAGGCTATCGAGCAGCCCCAGTGTATTGTAGATGCCAGTGATGACGCCGTTCCAGATTGGCGCGGCCCCGTCCAGTCCGGAGATGTTGACCATCGGCGTGTTGTCGGTGTTGCCCGCCCACACCCCGACGGCGATATTACGCGTGAAGCCCACCGTCCAGTTGTCGCGGAAATCGTTGGTGGTGCCCGTCTTGACCGAGGTGGGGATGCCCGGCGTATAGAGCGGGCTGCGCGCGCCCATGGCCGGCGTGCGGGCGTCGTTGTCGGCCAGGATATGGCTGATGACAAAGGCAATGCGCGGATCGAGCACCTGCCGCCCCTCGGCCATCACGCTCACTGAGCGGCTGGTCAGGCGGGTGTTGGGCGGGCAGCGGCGCTCGTATTCATAAAGAATCTCGCCGGCGGAGTTGGTCACGCAGGCGATGCCGGTCGCGGGCACGTATACGCCCCCGTTTGCCAGCGTGGCGAAGGCGTTGGTCAGTTCCAGCGGCGACACTTCCCCGCCGCCGAGCGTCAGCGACAGGCCATAGCGCCCCGGCTCGGTAGAGAGGCTGGTCACACCGACGCGGTTGAGCAGCCAGATCAGGTATTCCACCCCCACCTGCCGCAGCGTCTGCACGGCAGGAATGTTGTAGGAATTGGCCAGCGCTTCGCGCACGCGCACCGGCCCATGATAGGCGCGGTCGTAGTTGACGGGCACGTAGTCGGGCTGACCGGGGATGGGGATGCGCGTCTCGACATCCCAGATCACCGTCGCAGCGCTCCAGCCCTGCTCCATCGCCGCCGCGTAGGTGAAAGGTTTCATGGCGCTGCCGGGCTGTCGGCGGGCGGTGACCATGTTGACCTGCCCGTCAATGGCCTCATCGTTGAAGTCCACACTGCCCACCATCGCCAGAATCTCGCCCGTGTCCGGGCGGATGACCACTACCGCGGCGTTGTTCATGTTGTGCGCCGCTTTGAGCTGACTCACCTGGGCGCGGGCGACGCTCTCCGCCAGTCGCTGAATGTCCATGTTGACGGTGGTGTAGACCTGCAGACCACCGCGGGCCAGTTCGCGCCGGAACATGGCTGCGTCGAGCTGCGGGACGCGATCGGGCAACGCCTCAAGCTGACTCTGCACGTAAACCACGAAGTGCGGGGCGGCATCCAGCGAGATATTCGGGCTGACGAAGTTGAGCGGTTCGGCAAACGCTGCGTCGGCCTGCTGGCGCGTGATATAGCCCTCCTTCACCATCAGGTCGAGTACCAGACGGCGGCGCTCCATCACGCGGCGCTGCACGGAGGGGTCGGGGTTGAGCGGGTCGAGTTCGGCGGGAGCCTGCGGCAGACTGGCGAGCAGGGCGGCCTCGCCCAGTGTCAGTGCCGAGGCAGGCTTGCCGAAATAGGTTTGTGCGGCGGCTTCCACCCCATAGGCCAGGTTGCCATAGGGAATCTCGTTGAGATAAAGCTCCAGAATCTCATCCTTGCTCATGCGCTGAGTGAGAATCACCGCCAGCAGCGCTTCGTCCAGCTTGCGGTTGAGCGACTGCTCGTACTTGTATTCGTTGGTGAACAGCACATTGCGGATGAGTTGCTGCGTGATGGTGCTGCCGCCGGACACAATATAGCCGTAGCGCACGTATTGCCAGGCCGCGCGGGCGATGCTGGGGATGTCTATGCCGCGGTTCTCGTAGAACGTATCGTCCTCGATGGCGATGGTCGCCTGGCGCATGTGCAGCGGAATCTGTTCGAGCGGGATGCGCGTGCGCCGCCCTTCGCCGATGACCTCGTAGAGTTTGTTTCCAGCACGATCGTAGATCACCGTCGTCTCGAACGACTGATAGGTAGTCAGTTCGGCCAGGCGATCAATCTCGTCTTCCAGGCGGTTGCTGTAGTGGTTGTAGACCAGGAAGACGACGGTCAGCGCGGTGAGCATCAGCACGCCGACGATCCCCACACAGCCCAGGATGATCCCTGGCCCCAGGGCAAAGCCACGTCGCCGGCGGCGCGGATGCCCTGCCGCTCCATAGGGCGGCTGCCCCGGCCCGACGGGCGGCATGGGATACCCCGGTGCGGGCGTGACAGGGCGCTGTTGGCGGCTGCTGCGTTTGCCACGGCGCGGCGGAGGCGTTCCCTGGCGAGGAGGGGGGGTATAAGGCGGTTGGTAGGTCATGGGCGCATTGCTCGTGTGAGTCGGGAGTCTGGAGTGATGAGTAGGGAGTCGTGAAAACACCAGGCCTCATCACTTGTCCCAATTCTATCACGCCCGAAGATACGCCCGCTATGCCGCTGACCTACGTCCGGCGGACGGTCGGTCAGCGGCATGGCGGGCGCGAGAGCAGCGTCGAGTAAGATAGCGTCCTAGGCCTGATCAGTCTTCGGCTTGGGTGGGGTGTCGTCGTCGTAGAACTGATCGATCATCTCGAAGACGCGGGCGCGGAACTCCTCCGGCTTGTCCACGTTCTTCATGATGATCTCGGTGTTGGAGCTGCCCGCCGTCTCGATGCGGATGTCGCCATGGCCCAGCAGGCGGCGCACAATGCCATAGCTGATGGAAATGTCCTGCACCTGGTTGAGCGGCACGGCCCGCTCTTCCTTGGTGAAGACGCCGGTGCGCCGCACAATCGAGCGACGGGTCAGGGCCAGGTAATTGTTGCGCCACCACAGCAACCAGATTCCCAGACTGAAAATGGTCTTCAGCCAGAACTGCGGGCGGCGTTTACTCTGTCTCTTGACGATCAGCACTTCGTCGTTCATCGTGAGTCTCCTGGGCTAAGGGCTGCGTATGCGAAACCAGGGTAACGCCTGGGGGCGGCTGATTGGCGCGGAAGAAGCGGGCGACGATGATGACGAAGACGGCGAAGCCGACTCCCACCACTACGCCGGCGAAAAGCGCCTGCGCCACAGAGGTCTCTTCGTACAGCAAGGCGTAGAGCACCACCCACAACAGGCTGAGGATCGCGCCGATGCCGCCCGTAGTGAGCGTGTCGCCCCAGCCACGGCGGATCGCAATGTACAGGACGAACAGCGTGATGGCGAACAACGCCAGAAAGATGACGCCCACTCGTCGTTCCTCCCTGACCTGCGATCATAGCCCGCCCCTGCCGGAGCGCAAGTTGCCGCTGCGACGGCGGAACAGGGTTTCCCCCCAGAGGACGCAGAGAGCGCAGAAACTCTGAATTCACCTCTGTGCTCTCTGCGGCTCTCTGCGGCTCGGTAGTTCAATGGTTGTCCCCAGGGACGACGGCGTCAGTCGCGCTTGAAGCGGGTGTAGTCCGGCTGACGGTAGCGGCTCTTGCCCGTCCCTTCGACGTTGAGCATCGCCTCGACTTTCATGGGCAGGCCAATCATGTTGATGAAGCCCTTGGCGTCGTGCTGATCGTAGATGTCCATATGGCCGAACGAGGCGTAGTCCTCGCGGTAGAGGCTGTAGGGACTCTTGCGCCCGGCGATGATCACGTTGCCCTTGTAGAGCTTCAGGCGCACCGTGCCGGTGACCGTCTGCTGCGTGACTTGCACGAAGGCATCCAACGCTTCGCGCAGGCGGGTATACCACATGCCGTTGTAGACCAGTTCGGCATACTCGACGGCGACGAAGTCCTTGAAGTGCATCGTCTGCTTGTCCAGACACAGGCTCTCCAGCGCCTGATGTGCCACGCGCAGGATCGTCCCGCCGGGGGTCTCGTAGACACCGCGACTCTTCATGCCCACCAGCCGGTTCTCGACCATGTCCACCCGCCCAATGCCATTGACTCCGCCCAGTTCGTTGAGCCGTTCGAAAAGAGGCACCGGGGACAGCCGTTGCCCGTCAATGCTCACCGGCACGCCCTGCTCGAAGCCAATCTCCACATAGGTTGGCTCGTCGGGGGCTTCCAGCGGGCTACGGGTGAGCACGTACATCTCTTCAGATGGCTCGTTCCAGGGGTCTTCCAGCGGGCCGCCTTCGTGACTCATGTGGAACAGGTTGCGGTCGCGGCTATAGATGCTCTTGAGCGTTGAGCTGACGGGAACGTTGTACTCGGCGGCATATTCCAGGGCATCTTCGCGGCTGCGAATGTTCCATTCACGCCAGGGGGCGATCACCTTCAGCTTGGGGTTGAGCGCCATCGCCGTCAGTTCGAAGCGCACCTGATCGTTGCCCTTGCCCGTGCAGCCGTGCGCGATGGCGTCCGCGCCCTCCGCTTCGGCGATCTCCACCAGGTGCTTGGCGATGAGCGGGCGGGCGAACGACGTGCCCAGCAGATACATACGCTCATAGACGGCGCCCGCCTGCATGGTGGGGAAGACGAAGTCGGTGAGGAACTCTTCGCGCAGGTCACGGATGATCAGCTTGCTGGCGCCAGTCTTGATCGCTTTTTCTTCCAGGCCGTCGAGTTCCTCGCCCTGGCCCAGGTCGGCGGTGAAGCAGATGACTTCGCAGCCGTAGTTGTTGCGCAGCCAGGGCACGATGATCGAGGTGTCCAGGCCACCGCTATAGGCCAGCACTACCTTATTGATGCGTTCCATGGGGGGATATCCTTTCTTGCCGGGGACAGACCGCGTGTTGACTGACCCTCAATCCTAACGGGCGCGGGCCAGAAAAAACAGAGCATTGACCCGTCGCAAGGGTGTCTTTTGTACACAATCACTAAACTTGAACGCCGGATTTGTGCTGCCAGGTGCTTGACAGAGACACCCCACTGGTTTACAGTCTATGGCAATAGTGTAGCATCACACCGGGTGCGCAAGGGATACCCCAACCATGTTCCGTCGTCTGGTCCTCGTCCTTATCGTCATTGTCCTCGTCATTCTTGGCGGGGCATTTGGCGTTGGGAGGACGTAGGGCGCACCCCAGCCTGAAATGTGAGCGAAAGCCTCCCAACGCCGGGAGGCTTTTTCGTTGAGCCGTGCAGCGCCAGGAGGCGCAGCGAGCGATGATAGCCGGTACCAGCGTCAGTCTGTTGCTTGTGGTCATTATTGGCGGCCTCCTTCTCGTTCTTGAGAAGGAGGCGAAACAGGTTGGGGCGGTTCCGGTGCATTGCGAACGGTAACACCGGTGACCGACGTAAACACAGGCAGGGCCGCCCCAACCAGGAGCGGCTCTATGCGTTTGGATAGCATAGACGATCTCACGAGAGGTGGATGGAAATCATGCGCTCCGACCGGATCAAGAAAGGTTTCGAACGCGCTCCACACCGCAGCCTGTTGAAGGCCACCGGTGTCACCGACGCCGACATGGGCAAGCCGTTCATTGCCGTCGTCAACTCCTATGTGGACATCATTCCGGGGCACGTGCACCTGCAGGGCTTTGCGAAGGTGATCAAAGAGGCAATCCGCGAGGCGGGAGGCGTGCCGTTCGAGTTCAACACCATTGGCGTGGATGACGGGATCGCCATGGGACATATCGGTATGAACTATTCGCTGCCCAGCCGCGAGCTGATCGCCGACTCGGTGGAGACGATGGTGGCTGCGCACGCCTTCGACGGCATGATCTGCATCCCCAACTGCGACAAGATTGTGCCGGGGATGCTGATGGCGGCCATGCGCCTGGACATTCCCACCATCTTCATCAGCGGCGGGCCGATGGCCGCGGGTAAGACCCCCGACGGGCGCGTCATAGACCTGATCAGCGTCTTCGAGGGGGTGGGCGCGTACAAGGCGGGCAAGATTGACGCCGCCGAACTCAAGACCCTGGAAGATTACGGGTGTCCTTCGTGTGGATCGTGTTCGGGCATGTTCACCGCCAACTCGATGAACTGCCTGATGGAGGCGCTGGGGTTGGCCCTGCCTTTTAACGGCTCGGCCCTGGCCGAAACCCCAGAGCGCATTGAACTGGCGAGGCGCGCGGCGCGGCAGCTCATGGTCTTGATTGAAAAGGACCTGACGCCGCGCCGCATCGTTACCCGCGAGGCTATTGACAATGCCTTTGCGCTCGACATGGCCATGGGCGGCAGCACCAACACCGTGCTGCATACGCTGGCCATCGCCTATGAGGCGGGGGTGGATTACCCGTTGGAGCGCATCAATCAGGTGGCTGCTCATGTACCCCATATCTGCAAGGTCAGCCCGGCCTCACACTGGCACATGGAAGACGTGCACCGCGCCGGCGGCGTGCCCGCTATCCTCAACGAGATCGCCAAAAAGGACGGCGCGCTGCATCTGGACTGCCTGACGGTGACCGGCAAGACCCTGGGCGAGAACATCGCCGATGCGCGCATCACCGACTATGAGGTGATCCGCCCGATCAGCGATCCTCACAGCCCGACGGGTGGCCTGGCGATCCTCTTCGGCAGCCTGGCTCCCGATGGCGCGGTGATCAAAACCGGTGCCGTGCCCTCGCATATGCGCCATTTCCGTGGGCCGGCACGCATCTTCGAAAGCGAAGAGGCGGCCTCCGTGGGCATCCTCAACGGCAAGGTGAAGCCGGGCGACGTGGTGGTGATTCGCTACGAAGGACCGCGCGGCGGGCCGGGGATGCAGGAAATGCTGGGGCCGACGGCGCAGTTGCAGGGCATGGGTCTGGGCGACAGCGTCGCGCTGGTCACCGATGGGCGTTTCTCCGGCGGCAGCCGCGGCGTTTCCATCGGGCATGTCAGCCCGGAGGCAGCGGCAGGGGGACCGCTGGCAGCGGTGCAGGAAGGCGACCTGATCGAGATCGATCTCGACGCACGGCGGCTCGACCTGCTGGTCGAACCGGCGGAAGTGCAGCGGCGGCTGGCTGCCCTGCCGCCCTACGAGCCGGACATTCCCAGCCGGTGGTTGCGGCGCTATGCGCGGCTGGTGAGCAGTGCCAGCACCGGCGCGGTGTTCCTGGACTGACGGGCGTAGAGGCGCACGGCCATACGCCCTACACAGACAGCGTCCCGACCGATGACGAAACACACATCCCACACGTTTCGAGGCGAGACAAGGAGAAAACAAGGTGAAACTGACTGGCGCTGAAATCATCCTGGAATGTCTGGTGCGCGAGGGGGTGGAGATCATGTTCGGCTACCCCGGCGGCGCGATCCTGCCCACCTACGACGCCATGACCAAGTATCCGCAGCTCCGCCATGTGCTTGTCCGGCACGAGCAGGGCGCGGCACACATGGCCGATGGCTACGCGCGGGCCACCGGCAAGGTCGGCGTGGCTATTGCCACTTCTGGCCCCGGCTCGACCAACCTGGTGACCGGCATCGCTACGGCGATGATGGACTCCTCGCCGATTGTGTGCATCACCGGCCAGGTGCCCAGCACAGCCATCGGTTCGGACGCCTTCCAGGAGACGGACATCACCGGCATTACCCTGCCCATCACCAAGCATAACTACCTGGTCTACGATGTGCGTGAGCTGGCCTACACCATCCGCGAAGCGTTCCACATTGCCCGCACGGGGCGGCCAGGGCCGGTGTTGATTGACATCCCTAAGGACGTGCAGAACGCCGTCACCGAGTTCGTCTATCCGGAAGAGCCAATCGAGTTGCCGGGCTATCAGCCGCCGCAGTACGCTTCCGACGAGGATATCGCCGCCGCCCTGCGGTTGATTGAGCAGGCAGAGCGCCCGCTGATCCTGGCCGGACATGGCATCGTCATGTCCGGCGCGGGGCGCGAGGTGCTGGAGTTCGCCGAGCGCACGCAGACGCCCTTCGCGCTCACTCTGCTGGGCAAAGGTGGGCTGCCGGAGACGCACCCGCTTTCGCTGGGCATGATGGGGATGCACGGCACCGGCTACGCCAACCTGGCCATTCAGAACGCCGATCTGCTGCTGGCCTTCGGGATGCGCTTCGACGACCGCGTGACTGGCAACCTGAAGACCTACGCGCCCAACGCGAAGAAGATACACATTGACATTGACTCGTCGGAAATTCACAAGAACGTGCGCGTAGACGTGCCCATCGTCGGTGACCTGCGGGCGGTCATGACACAACTGCTGCCGCACGTCAAGCCGATGGAGCACAAAGCCTGGCTGGCGCAGATTCGCGACTGGATGGAAGACGCCGACGAGCGCGACATCGTGCATCGCGACGTGGGCGACCGGCTCTTCGCGGCGCACGTCATTCACGACATGTGGAAGGCCACCGGCGGCGACGCCACTGTCGTCACCGACGTGGGACAGCATCAGATGTGGGAAGCGCAGTACTACCTGCACGAGCGCCCACATACGCTGATCACCTCCGGCGGGCTGGGGACGATGGGCTTTGGCCTGCCCGCGGCCATCGGCGCGTCGCTGGGGCTGCGCCAGCCTGTGTGGGCGATTGTGGGCGATGGCGGCTTCCAAATGACCATGACCGAACTGGGCACGGCCATGCAGGAGCGCGTCCCCGTGCACATCGCCATCATCAACAACGGCTTCCTGGGCATGGTGCGGCAGTGGCAGGAATTCTTCTACGAGGAGCGCTACAACGCCACGCCCATGCTCAGCCCGGACTTCGTCAAGCTGGCCGAGGCGTATGGCATCCCCGCTCGCCGCGTCACCCGCCGCGAGGAGGTGATCCCGGCCATCGAGTGGGCGAACAGCATCACCGATTGCCCGACGCTGATTGACTTCGTCGTGGAAAAGCACGACCTGGTCTACCCAATGGTGCCGGCGGGCGCTGACCTGCACGCCATGATCCGCCGCCCGCTGCCGTCCGAAGATTCGATCTGATCGCGCAGACTACGTCGCGTTCTGGGAGGAGTGAAAGCACCGATGAAACGAACACTGGTAGCGCTGGTGGAGAACAAGCCCGGTGTGCTCAACCGGGTGGCCAGCCTGTTCCGGCGGCGCAACTTCAACATTGACAGCCTGACCGTGGGCCGCACGGAGAATCCGGCCATCTCGCGCATGACCATCGTCGTGGAGGCGGACGCCGAGAAGATTCGTACGCAACTCTACAAGCTGGTCAATGTCATTCAGGTCGAGGATGTGACCGACCTGCCCGAAGTAACCCGCGACCTGGCACTGATCAAGGTGCGCGTAGACAGCAAAACGCGCGGCGAGGTCGTGCAGCTCTGCGACATTTTCCGGGCGCACATCGTGGACGCCACGCCGGAAGCGGTGATCGTCGAGGTCACCGGCAACGAGGACAAGATCAACAGCATGGTTGAGTTGTTGCGGCCTATCGGCATTCTGGAGATGGTGCGCACCGGCGTGGTGACCATGACGCGCGGCGACCATGTGCTGTCGCCCAACGGCTATAAGATGCGTCCGAGCGGCAACGGTTACCGCACGAACGTACTGTGAGGGAGACTTCGACTTCGGAAGTCTCGTAGACTTCCGAAGTCTGAGTTCCATTGTGTTCAATCGCTCAACGAGGGAGAAATCCAGTGGCGAAGCTCTATTACGACAACGATGCCGACCCGTCGCTGCTCGCGGACAAGACGGTCGCCATCATCGGCTACGGCAGCCAGGGGCACGCGCACGCGCTCAACCTGCGCGACAGTGGCGTGCAGGTGGTAGTCGGCCTGTATGAGGGGAGCAAGTCGTGGGCCAAGGCCGAAGCTGAGGGCCTGACGGTGAAGTCGGTGGCCGACGCAGCCGCCGACGCCGACATCATCATGCTGCTGCTGCCAGACACAGCGCAGCCCAAGGTCTACGCCGAAAGTATCGCGCCGCACCTGAAGCCGGGCGATACCCTGATGTTCGCGCATGGCTTCAATATCCGCTTCGGGCAGATCACCCCGCCCGACTATGTAGATGTGAGCATGGTCGCGCCCAAAGCGCCGGGTCACCGCGTGCGCGAGCTATACATCGAAGGTGCGGGGACGCCCGCGCTGGTCGCTGTGGCTCAGGATGCCAGCGGCAAAGCCCTCCCCCAGGCGCTGGCCTACGCCCGCGCGCTGGGCTGCACCCGCGCTGGCGTGCTGGAGACGACCTTCGCCGAAGAGACCGAAACCGACCTGTTCGGCGAGCAAGTGGTGCTGTGCGGCGGAGTCACCGCGCTGGTCAAGGCGGGCTTCGAGACGCTGGTCAAGGCGGGCTATCAACCCGAAATCGCTTACTTCGAGGTGCTGCACGAGCTGAAGCTGATCGTAGACCTGATGTACCAGGGTGGCATGAGCTACATGTGGTACTCGGTCTCCGATACCGCCGAACACGGCGGCTATACGGCGGGCGAGCGCATCATCACCGAGGAGACCAAGGGCGAGATGCGTCGCATCCTGGACGAAATCCAGGACGGCACCTACGCCCAGAAATGGCTCGCCGAAAACGCCGCCGGGCGGCCCTGGTTCAACAAGCAACGCCGTGCCGAGCAGAACCTGCTCATCGAACAGGTGGGACGCGAACTGCGCCAGATGATGCCGTTCCTGAACGCCAAGCAAGCCCCGCCGGCAGAGTAGGGACACAGCCGGCTGCTGGAGGCTGATCGCGGATGGCTGAGAGAGTGAAGGGAAGGTAGCGATGGACGAATCGGGGGTTCAACCTGACAACCGGGTACGCATTTTCGACACGACCTTGCGCGACGGCGAACAATCGCCCGGCGCAAGCCTGACCAGCGCCGAGAAGATTGACATCGCCCGCCAGCTTGCTCGTCTGGGGGTAGACATCATCGAGGCGGGCTTTCCGGCGGCTTCCCCTGACGATCTGGAGGGCGTGCGCCGCGTGGCCCGCGAAGTCGGCACGCCAGACGGCCCCATCATCTGCGGGCTGGCCCGCGCCACTCAGAGCGACATTGACAAGGCGTGGGAAGCAGTGCGCGAGGCCGCCAAACCGCGCATTCACACCTTCCTGGCCACTTCCGACATTCACATGCAATACAAGCTGCGCATGACCCGCGAGCAGGTGGTGCAGCGCGTGCGGGAGATGGTGGCTTATGCCCGCTCGCTGTGTCCGGATGTGGAGTTCTCGCCAGAGGACGCCTGCCGCTCCGACCCCGACTTTCTGGTGGAGGTGCTCAGCGTGGCCGTCGAGGCGGGCGCGACCACGCTCAATATCCCCGACACCGTCGGCTACATCATGCCCGGCGAGTACTACACGCTGATGCAGAAGCTGATCCGCGAGACGACGGGCGGCGACCGCGTGATCTGGTCGGTGCACTGCCACGACGACCTGGGTCTGGCCACTGCCAATACGCTGGCGGGGTTGATGGCCGGAGCGCGCCAGGCCGAAGTGACCATCAACGGCATCGGCGAGCGCGCGGGCAATACGTCGCTGGAAGAAGTGGTGATGGCGCTGCACACGCGCCCTCAATACTACAACCTGACGACGGGCATTGATACGACGCAAATCGCCCGCACCAGCCGCATGGTGAGCAACTACACGGGCCTGCCCGTGCAGCCGAACAAGGCCATCGTGGGGGCCAACGCCTTCAGTCATGAGGCGGGCATCCATCAGGATGGCGTGCTCAAGCACCAGGCCACTTACGAGATCATGACGCCGGAAACCGTGGGCCTGTCGCAGAGCAACCTGGTGCTGGGCAAGCACAGCGGTCGCCATGCCTTCCGCGTGCGCCTGCAAGAGCTGGGCTACGACCTGTCTGAGGACGAACTCAACCTGGCATTCCAGCGTTTCAAGGAGCTGGCGGACAAGAAAAAGACGGTCACCGATGCCGACATCGAGGCGCTGATCGCTGACGAACTCTATGGTCCGGCAGAAGTGTTCACGCTAGAAGGGATTCAGGTGGCCTGTGGACAGCCGGGGATGCCCACCGCCACCATCAAGCTGCGCGGGCCGGATGGCCAGGTGAAGATTGCGGCGGCCATCGGCACCGGCCCAGTAGACGCCACCTACCAGGCAATAGACAAGATCGTGGCTGTGCCTGCCACACTGGTTGAGTACCGCGTAGCGGCGATCACCGAGGGCATTGACGCGATGGGCGAAGTGACAGTGCGCATCCGGCGCGATGCCAACGGGCGGCGCACCTTTGGCGGGCATGGCGCAGATACCGACATCATCGTTGCCAGCGCCAAGGCGTATCTGGCAGCGCTCAACAAGATGCTCGCCTACACCGGCTATGGCGACCGCGCGCCAGAAGGCGAGTCCGCCACTGTGCGCGTGACCGCGCCAGCCAAGTGAGATGGTTCACCCTGTTGTGAGGAGGAAGGACAATGGCCAGGTCTATGACCCCGCGCAATAAGACACAGCTTGCGCCGCGCCCGCTGGAATCGCCATGGGGCGCAGCCTTCCCAGAGCCGCGAGGCTGGGCGCTGCAATGGGACTGGCACGCCCTGCAGACCAACAACAGTCGTCCTCCTTCGTCGCGCCCTGACCCCAATCAGGGGCCGGCGCGGTGAGCTGGTGCAGGCAAGCTATCGGGCAGAATTTCACACACCAGCGCTCAGCAACGGGCTGAAAGCTGATCGCATCAGGCAGAGGAGATACCATGGGAAAAACACTGGCCGAGAAGATCATTGCTGCTCACGCTCAAGATACTGACGAGGTCTCGGCAGGCGATCTGGTGACCGTCAAAGTAGATGTGGTGATGGCCAACGACATCACCGCGCCCATCGCCATCGAGTCCTTCCAGGCGATGGGCGTCAGCGAGGTGTTCAACCCAGACCGGGTGATGCTGGTGCCCAGTCACTTCGCACCCAACAAGGACATCAAGAGCGCCGAGCAGACCCGCACGCTCACCCTCTTCGCCGAGGAACAGGCGCTGACGCACCGCTTCCAGGTGGGGCGAGCGGGGATTGAACATGTGGTATTGCCCGAACGGGGATTGGTGTTGCCCGGTGACCTGGTCGTTGGCGGCGACAGCCATACCTGCACCTATGGCGCGGTGGGCGCGTTTGCCACGGGCATGGGATCAACGGACATCGCTTTCGCCATGGCCACCGGCACCACCTGGCTGAAAGTGCCGGAGACGATGAAATTCGTCTACTATGGCGAGCGGCGGCCCTGGGTCTATGGCAAAGACCTCATCCTGCGCACCATCGGCGAGATCGGCGTAGACGGGGCGCTCTACCGCTCGATGGAATTCACCGGACCGGCCATTCACGCCCTGCCTATGTCCGATCGCCTGACCATGACCAACATGGTCATCGAGGCGGGCGGCAAGTGCGGCTTCATGCCCTACGACGAAGTCACCGAGGCCTATGTGCAGCCGCGCGCGACGCGCCCCTATACGCCCTTCTTCGCCGACGACGACGCAGTCTATCACTCCGTGTATGAATTCGACCTGTCAGAGATGGAACCCCAGGTGGCCTGTCCCTATTCGCCGGACAACGTGCATCCCATCAGCCAGATCAAGCCGGAGAAGGTAGATCAGGTTTTCATCGGGAGTTGCACCAACGGGCGTTTCGAAGACCTGGCCATCGTCGCCGACATTCTGCAGAGGACGGGGCGCGAGTTCCATCCAGACGTGCGCGTGATGATCATCCCCGGCTCGCAGGCGGTCTATCTGGACGCGCTGCGCCAGGGTTGGATCGAGCTATTTACCCTGGCAGGGGCGGCGGTCAGCGTCAGCACGTGCGGGCCGTGCCTGGGCGGACACATGGGTGTGCTGGCCGCCAATGAAGTGTGCGTGAGCACGTCCAACCGCAACTTCCGCGGGCGCATGGGGCACCGCGACGCGCGCGTCTACCTGGCCAACCCGGCCATCGCCACCGCCAGCGCCATCCTGGGCCGCCTGGCGCATCCTGATGAACTCTGATAGAGGGGGCGTTCAATGAAGCTTCAAGGCCGCGTGTGGAAATACGGCGACAATATTGATACCGATGTCATCATCCCGGCGCGCTATCTGGTCACCACCGACCCCAAGGCGCTGGCTGCCCACTGCATGGAAGACCTGGATCAGACCTTCGCCAAAGAGGTACAGCCCGGCGACATCATCGTCGGTGGCAGCAACTTCGGCTGCGGCTCCAGCCGCGAGCACGCCCCCATCAGCATCAAGGGGGCGGGGGTTTCGTGCATCATCGCCGAGTCCTTTGCGCGTATCTTCTTCCGCAATGCCATCAATATCGGCTTGCCTATTCTGGAGTGTCCTCCGGCGGCTCGCGACGCACAAAAGGGCGATGTGCTCAGCGTCGATTTGGCCGCCGGCACAATTACCAACCATCGCACTGGCCAGACGTACCAGGCCAGTCCATACCCGCCGGTGGTGCTGGCCATCATCAACGCGGGGGGACTGGTGCCCTATGCCCGCAATGTGTTGGGCGTTCAGATGAAGGGATAATCGGGCGAGCGTGTCAGCGAGCCGTGGGAGGTCGGAGCGTGTGCCCTGATCGCCACGACTGACCACTGAGCACTCTCAGGAGGCCATCACGATGGACACGGTAGTTGTGTACGATACCACCCTGCGCGACGGGACGCAGGGCGAGAACGTAGCGCTTTCTGTTGACGACAAACTGCGGATCACCCGCCTGCTCGACGAGCTGGGCGTCGCCTATATCGAAGGGGGTTGGCCCGGCTCCAACCCCAAGGATGCCGAGTATTTCCGCCGCGTCCGCCAGGAAACTCTGCAACATGCCCGCGTCGCCGCTTTTGGCATGACCTGCCGCGTGGGCAGCGATCCGGCGACCGACAGCAACATCCTGGCCCTGATCCAGGCGGAGACGCCGACGGTGACCGTTGTCGGCAAGACGTCGCTGTTGCACGTGCGCGAGGTGCTGCGCACCACGCCAGAGGAGAATCTACGCATCATCCGCGAAAGCCTGGCGTTCCTCAAGCAGCACGGACGCGAAGTGATCTACGACGCCGAGCACTTCTTCGACGGCTACAAGCTTGACGCTGACTATGCCCTGCAGACTCTGCAGGCGGCGCTCGACGGCGGCGCGGAAGTGCTGGTGCTCTGTGATACCAACGGCGGCTCGACTCCCTGGGAGATTGAGCAGATGACCCGTGTCGTGGCGGAGCGTTTCCCCGGTGTGACGCTGGGCATTCACTGCCATAATGACGGCGAGCTGGCCGTCGCCAATACGTTGGCGGCGGTGCGCTGTGGGGTGACCCATGTGCAGGGGACGATCAACGGCTACGGCGAACGTTGCGGCAATGCCAACCTGTGCTCGGTGGTGCCCGACCTGGAACTCAAGCTGGGGGTGCGCTGCCTGCCCCCTGGCAACCTGGCCCATCTGACCCATGTGGCGCGCACCGTAGCCGAGATCGCCAACATGGCCCCCAATCACCAGGCCCCCTATGTGGGCAAGAGCGCCTTCGCGCACAAGGGCGGGATGCATGTGGCGGCCATCCGCCGCAACATAGACAGCTATCAGCACATCGATCCGGCGTTGGTGGGCAACAAGACGCGCGTGCTCG
>DAOTZZ010000171.1:0-3528 GCA_034433965.1 Anaerolineae bacterium | reverse complement strand
CTCGCCCGCCCGCGCCGGATCACCATACACGTGCTGCCCCGTCTCCTCCAACAGCGACACCAGCTCTTCGGTCGCCCGGCGCGCCCGCCCGGCACTGGCCGCCGCTCCCTCCAGCGTCGAGCTGTTCTCCATGTCCTTCAGCAGGGTCAACCCCTCTTCCAGCCCTATCAGCAGGTCGGCCACATGACGATAGATCACCAGCAGGCCGGTCAGTCCGGGCAAGGGGGTGCTGTCGAGCAGCCGCTCGACCTCGTTGAGGTCGTTCATGGCTAGCTGCGCCTGAGGCAGAGCGGACAGGTCCTTGCGCAGCTTCACCAGGTGCGGGCGCAACAATATCACTTCGGGCACGCACACCGCGAGTTGCTCTGCCAGCAACCATTGTGCCTGCCGCGCATTCACACGTACCTCGGCGGTCGTGAGCAAGGCTCGCCCTGCTCCCTGCGCGTCGCCTGCGAATAGCCGTTCGAGCGCCCCCAGGAATCCCTGCGGCGGCGGAGTGACTGCCAGCTCGTCCAGCGTCGCCGAAGCAGAGACCAGGAAACGGATCAGCGGCTCATGCACCGGGTCGGCCTGTGGCAACAGATCGTCCAGCAGCGCCAGCGCCCGCGACCAGTTGCCACTCTCCAGATAAATGCGGATCGCGTCCAGATCGGCCTGCACGCTAATCTGCCGCAGGTAACCTTCGATTTCGGCGGCCAGGCGCACGGCTTCGGGATAGCCGGGGTCCATTTCGAAGGCAGCCGTCAACTCATCCCGCAGCGCCATCAGCTCTTCCTGGCTGGCCGTGGGACGAACACGCTTGCGCACGCGAGACACGATCTCATCGCGGGCCTTTTGCAAGGGCAGGCGGTATTCATTCAGGGCATGGCGCAGTTCGAGCAACGTCCCGAAACGACGACGCGGATCGGGATGCACCGCGCGGGTGATGATCGCCTGCAGGCGTGGCGAAATGCGCTCGGCGTCGTCTCCGAAGTTGACGTAGAAATGGCCGCTTTCCTCGTCCGTCTCCGCCACCAACCGGTCACCGCCCGTCAGGATGAAGTAGAGCAACTCCCCCACCTGCCGGATGTCGGTGGCACGAGTAACCGCCGGTGACGCGCCCGGCTCGTCCAGAAAGACCGCGTTCCCCCAGTCTATGACCTTCAGCCGATAGGTGGTGCGATCCCAGAACAGGTGCTTGGCATCCACATCGTTGTAGACCACCTGCCGGTCGTGCGCATAGACCAGCAAGTCGAGCAGATGATCCACAATGACCAGGACTTCCAGTTCCGGCAACAAGCCCCCCCTGGCCGCCGCCTGCAAGACCATCTCTTCGACCGTCTCGCCGGTGGCCAGGTCCATGACAATGTATTCGTGGGTATGTCCGCCTACACGAAACGTGCCGTGCCCGCGTAACTCGGTCAGCACAGGGTGACCAGAGAGCCGTTCCAACGCCTGGCGCTCGGTGCGGATGCTGACCTCTTGCCCGGCGCGCATGGGCGGGGCGTCTTGGGGAGCGGGTCGCTTGATCACCACCGGACGGTCGTTGTCGAGCGTGTCGTAGGCGCGCAGAGTCTCCCCCGACCGGCCACGCGGATAGATGTAGTCGTAGCGATAGCGGTTGTCAAAGAGGCTCTCGGTACGGCGGCCTGGGGGATGAGCAGGCATTCTCAACTCCCGCTGATAGCTGTCCGGCGTCACAGCGAACGCCCTTATTGTACGCAGCGAAAGCAAGGAATACCAAACCCCAGCGGGCCGTCGGTAGCGAAAATCCCACGACTCGCGGGGTCTATGCTATAATGCGCATCTGAGGTTCGTCGTTAGCTGGCAGGAGTGTCCGATGGATTTGCAGCAGGCAGCGCGCATGATCGAATGGCTGGATGAGGAGCGTCGGCGCGACCGTGGAACGATCGCCCTGCTTGAAGAGCGCATCGCCCAGCAAGCCGAGACCATCATTCAGTTGGAACGACGACTCAATGGCCTGGAAGGCGAGCAATCGTCCATGCGCACGGCCTTTGTGCCCGTCGGGCGCGACACCGAACTCGCCGAACAATTGCGCCGCGAATTTCAGCAACTGATCGAAGAAATCGAGAGCAAGCGGCTGATGGCCGAACGCGAGGTGGAGCGTCGCCAGGATATCGGGCGCGAAAGCCTGGCCCGCATGATTCGCGACCTGGCCGACCGCACCAATGCCCTGGAAAAGGCCATCGAGGAATTGCCCGCGGCTCGCGTCGAGCGCGACCGCGTCGCCGCCGCGCTGGCTGCCGTCCAGCAGCGCGTCGAAGACCTGGCCAAGAAGTTCGAAGAGCCGGAACGTCGTATCACTTTCCTGGAAGAGCAGCGCCGCCAAGACGCTCGCCGCATTTCGGACATTCAGTCCGAACTACCGGAACTACAAAAACAGTTGGACGCGGTGCGGCCTAAACTCGACGCCCTGGAAGCGATGGTGCTGCGCAACGAAAAGCGCATCCTGGAAGTGCAGTCCGCCGAGCGCGACCGTCGCGAGGAAATGCAGCAATTCATTGACCAGCAGACCCTGCTCCTGCAACAGCGCGATCAGCAGGTGGCCGAGCTGGCCAAGAGTTTTGGCACTTACGACGAAGACATGCGCCGCTATATCGAGCGCTTCGAAACCTGGGCGGAAACGCACCGGCAGATGAAAAAGCTCATTGACGATTTCGAGCGTATTGCCGAACGCCTGGGCCGGCGCATCAACGAGGTGGCGGAGATGCAGCGACTGTCAGAAGAGCGCTTCCGCCAGGAATGGAACGACTGGATCGCCGACGACCAGAAGCGCTGGAAACAATTCACCCTCACCAATGACGAAGCCTGGCGCAATCACGACAAGCAATTGGAGCAGTTCCGCCGCTCCGTAGACCTGCTGCAGGCGGCCATCGAACCGCTGCGCAACAGCATTGACCGCCTGTGGCAGCTCGAACGGGCACGCGCCGAGCTTTACCGCGAACGATATCAGGCGCTGCTGTTGCAGTACGATCAGGCGGAACACCCAACTCCAGTGGCGAGCAGCAATGGGGGAGAATGATGGGGGCGCGCAGGGGCGCGCCTCTGCTTTTTGGTGGGACAGCCAGCGACTCTGTAGCTGAGGGACTATCATAAGGAGGGAATGAAGTCTCAGGTTCTGCTCAACGTTGGCGCGTCAGACAGACTGTGCTGAATGCAGGGCCTGACCGGTCGGGCGGCGCAGTCTGGGCGACGAAACCTGTTGTGGAGGATATTACGGAGTACACGATGGTTCATACTCACGTAACCAAAGAAGAGCTTCTGGAAAAAGCCAAAAAACCTGGCGAAGATGCCATGCGCCTGCACGCCTTTTACCGGGGCAAGATGCAAACGGCATTGCGTTGCCAGGTGCGCGATCTGAACGACTTTGCCATCTGGTATACCCCTGGCGTGGCCGCTCCTTGCAAGGCTATCGCCCAAAATCCGGACCTGGTCTATGAACTGACCAGCAAGTGGAACACAGTGGCCGTCGTCTCGGACGGCACGCGTGTACTGGGCCTGGGCGACATCGGCCCCAAGGCCGGGCTG